>NZ_JAKTIG010000077.1:0-32797 GCF_027855145.1 Acinetobacter sp. AOR18_HL | reverse complement strand
GGCAGAGTAAAACTTGAAGTGCGACATAAACCACCTAATTAATTTAAAGGGTTTATGGAGTATATAAAATTGTCATACCATCATCTTAACTTTGAAGATCGTACTGCATTAATGCTTGAGTCAAGAAAAGAAGGCTTTTCAGCCAGAAAATTTGCTGAACTCATTAAAAGACATCCTAGTACGATCTATCGTGAGCTTAAAAGAAATAGCATCAATGACGTTTATCAAGCTCGATATGCTTCTGATAACACCTTCGCTAGACGTAGACGTGGTCACAGAAAACTCAAAATCGATTCAATCCTCTGGAAATTTATTGTTGAAGCGATCCGTTGTTTATGGTCTCCTCAGCAAATAGCAAAGCGTTTAAAGACATTTCCTGATTTGGATCAAACAATGAATGTAAGCCATACAACGATTTATTCAACGATACGAGCATTACCCAAGGGTGAGTTGAAAAAAGACTTATTATCCTGTCTGCGTCATGAAAATAAAAAGCGAAAAGCTAACGGTGAACCTAAAAAAGATTCTATATTACAGGATATTAAAACTATTCATGAGCGCCCAGCCGAAGTTCAAGAAAGAAAAATACCGGGTCATTGGGAAGCTGATTTAATTAAAGGTAAAGACAATAAAAGTTCGATAGCAACACTTATTGAACGAAATACACGGCTCTGTATCTTGGCAACATTACCTGATGCAAAGGCAGAATCAGTGCGCAAGGCTTTAACTGAAGCTCTGAAATATTTACCTGCAGAACTGCGTAAAACGTTGACCTATGACCGTGGACGCGAGATGTCAGAACATAAAATACTCGAAGAAGATTTAGGCATAGATGTATATTTCTGTGACCCACATTCACCTTGGCAAAAAGGCACATGCGAAAATATGAATGGTTTAATTAGGCAATATTTACCTAAAGGGATTGATTTAAATCAGGCAGATCAGCATTATTTAAATCAAGTTGCCATGTCACTGAATACTCGTCCTAGAAAGGCGTTAGATTGGCTTACACCATTAGAGAAATTTGCTCAGCTTGTTGATTATCATATGGCTTTTGAAACTGTCGCACCTCATGTTTGAATTCGCCCTATATTTTATCAATTTAAAAATAAAAAATAAGTTAATTTTGATATGACGGTAAACCAAGTTGAGTACTTTTTTAAAAAATTAATTTAATCTTGATCAATTAAGTTGACGCTTATAAATGTCTGAGCTGTTAGATTCAAACAGAAAATTTATTTCATTTTACAAATGAACTTGCTAGCATCGAAGTGACGTTTTTGGTGATGTGTGGCAGCGAATGTCTTCAGGACAACAAGTTTTACTTAAACTAAGAAAAATGATTATTTCAGGGGAACTTGAAGGCGGTGCCAGAATTGCCGAAATTCCGACTGCCGAGTTACTTGGTGTTTCAAGGCAGCCTGTTCGTATTGCCTTTCGCTTGCTTGAGCAAGAAGGTCTCCTCATTAAAAACCCAACTCGTGGTTACACGGTTCGTGAAATTTCAGAACAACTCGTTCATGATGCGCTCGAAGTGCGTGGTGTGCTGGAAGGGTTGGCTGCAAAAACTTTGGCAGAACAAGGCTTAAGCGAAGAGCAGAAAAAGACACTGCAACATTGCATTCAAGAAACTGAAAAACTATTTAATGAAACAGACGAGTTTGGTGATGCTGAACTGGAACGTTATCACCATTTCAACGTCATTTTTCATGACACGATTATTGAAGGCGCGCAAAACGTCGCACTCATCCAAGCCTTAGCGAAAAACAATCAATTGCCGATGGCGTCTGCCCAAGCCATTACCTATGACCAGAACCAAGCTTTATCGGAATATCGTCGTTTGCACTATGCGCATTTACAGCATTGTTCAATTTTCGATGCATTGGTACATCGTCAGGCAGGACGTGCTGAAACTTTAATGCGTGAACACAGTAGTGTGGTGATTTTAGGTGAAACGCTAAGAAATGTTCTCAGCGCTTAAGTTAAAAGAAGTTCCTTTATTTTTGAATAAAGGAACTCAAGAATTAAAGCTCAATCACAAGATTTTTAGTTTTTGCACGAGAACAGCAGGGCGTAAATTGGTCATTTAGTGCATGTTCTTCATCGGTCATAAATATATCCCGATGATCTGGCGTGCCCTCTAAAACGCGGGTAATACAGGTCCCGCAAATGCCTTGTTCACATGAAACAGGAATATCAAAACCATTTGCAATTAATGCCTCAGTAGCAGTCTGCTCTGGTAATACTTCAATTCGACGGCCCGTACCTTTAACTTCAATAGTAAAAGCTTCATCGTTAGATGTATCTGCTTTTTGCGCGACAAAATGTTCTTGATGTAACTGTTCGCTATGCCAACCCGCTTGTTCGGCCGAGTTCATGACAAACTGCATAAACCCTGTAGGTCCACATACATATAAGTGTTTATCTGGTGAAGTTTGGCCCAAAACTTCTGCCATATTACATTCAGTGTCTGGTTGGTCTTGAATATGAAAATGAACTTGGGCACCAAAGTGCTCGGTTAAGTTGCCATAGAAAGCAATCATTTCATGGCTACGAACAAAGTAGTGCAATTCAAAAGGAATATTGGCCGACTTAAGTCGATATACCATCGACAAAATAGGGGTAATACCAATACCACCAGCAAATAAAACTGCCTGTTTGGTTTGTGGATGGATTTCAAATAAATTACGCGGTTCACCAATCTTTAAATGATCGCCTTCACGATATTCGGTGTGGATGCAACGTGAACCACCGCGTGAATTGGCATCATGTAAAACACCAATGACATAGCGATGTTTTTCAGTGCAGCAGTTTGAAAGTGAATACTGACGGGTGAGGCCGTTTTTAAGATGCACATCAATATGTGCACCTGCTTCAAAATTCGGTAGCGCTGTGCCATTTGCCGAGACCAATTCAAATGCACGAATGGTCGGGGTAAGCTGGTGAATTTTTTGAATAATAACGTCCATGTTCATGCTCCTTTAAATAATCCGAATGTTTGGAAACTTCTGTATGGACGTTTCAGGAGGTGTTTTATTTTCTTCGGCAAGCAGTCGCTCAATCACCTTACGAGACTGTACACCGCCTGCGTCGATGTTGAGCATGAGTAACTTGCGATGTGGATTTTTTAAAATATTTTGTTGTTGTTGCTCCAGCATTTCTAAGTCTTCAGTAAAGATTTTGCCTTGGCCTTCACGAATTTGATCGGTGAGTTCAGCATTATCTGGCTGGAAGTTACGCGCCATTCCCCAGAAATACCAGTGTGAGGTTTCAGTTTCTGGTGTAATAAAATCAACCACAATTGAGGAAACTTTTTTGTCACTTGGTGCGTGATAACCACCATGTCCAGCATGCGCTACACCGACTTCAATGTGGACATTACTTGGCGCAAAGAAGTGGCAACGTTGCCAACGGTCAACAGGTACATCATCTGCTAAATGATTACCGCGAAGGGCCATTTGCCAAAATGGAGGTGCGATCACATTTTCCATATAGCGTTCGGTAATGACATGGTCGCCGTCAACTTTAGTGACAGGCAATGATTCATCAATCTCTTTTTGCCCAATACTGCTTGAGTGAACATAGGTCTCGTGGGTTAAATCCATCAGGTTGTCGACCATCAGGCGATAGTCACACTGAATGTGAAACAGGCCTCCGCCATAGCTCCATTCAGGATGATCTGCCCATTCTAAAGTTGGCAGTTTTGCTTCTTCTGCTAAAGCTTTCTCGCCTGGCCATACCCAAATAAAGCCGAACTTTTCGACAACTGCATATGCTTTGTTGCAAGGGAAACCATTTACACGTTGAGCTGGCATTGAAACGGTCTTTCCGTCACAACCCGTGACTAAACCATGATAACCACACACAAGGTTGCCATCTTCTACATAGCCAAGTGAAAGTGGGGCGCCGCGATGGGGACAAAAATCTTCAACGGCTGAAACTTGGTTTTCTTTACCGCGATAAAAAACAATTTTTTCACCACAAATAGTGCGACCTAATGGTTTGTCTTGGATTTCTTCTGGGCGGCAGGCAACATACCAAGCATTTTTAATAAACATTGTGACGACTCCTTATCACTTATTGGATCCAATTTATAATAAATAAAAATATTGGTCAATTGATAGGCAGTATATTTTTTAAAAATATTGATCTTTAGGTTTGGTTGTTTTTGTATATTTTTAATTGCTATTAAAGACTTTTGCTATTCTTTGGAATTTTAGAGTGAAATTTTTATTAGTTTTTATTTGGATCCATAATGGCTTCAGTTAAGCCATTATGGGAGTGTAAAGATTTAGAAATTAACCGTGTAGTGAAGCATCATGCGCTGTTCATCCAGACTTTTGCCATGTTTGGTGTCGTAGTTAATATTTAAGAAAAGAAACTTAAGATTTTTAATCCAAGCATTTAGGTCGTATTGAATCAACACGTCACTTTCTTGCTCAAAATCATTTTGATTCATGGTCTGAAATGAATCACCATAAATATATTTATAGGTCACTTTTAGACCCTTGATGTAGTCTTTAAAGTCATACGAGGCAACGAAATGATAAGACTTTTCATCTGCTTTGGTAAACGCACCTAAGGTCCAGTTCACCATATGCGGGATGGGTATATTGTCGAGTTTGGGAATGCCATCTTTGCCAAAGTTTTCTTGGTAGCCAATTCCAGTTGTAAAGTTGCCATGTTTAATGAAATGCATAGCCCCTACAGATGTATTGTCATATTCTCCAAGTTTTGATTTGCCGACATCATCGTGTCGAAACACACGTAATTTTGTGGTGTGCTGCTTTGTCCATTGGTAATCAAAAGCAAAGTAACTTTGATTGATGAGGTCAGTTAAATAGCCATTATAAAATTTCCAGTGGTACCGAGGTGTATTGCCGTCCCATTGAAAGAAATAGAGTCCGTCAGATTCATGTTTTGAAATGGCGAGTTTGTGGTAGTCCTCCTCATTTTTTGGTGAATAACGGTTAATCAAACCCAGCTCGAAATTTTGTTGCGGTGTCTTATATTTTAATTCCAAGCCTTTATAGTTAACTCGTAATTGATGTGTATCCACTTGTGGCGTAAGTGGTGAGTCGGGAATAATTTCCCCTATATTCATGCGAAAGTTTTGATATTCAACTCCAGCACCTAAGCCATATTTAACTTGGTCTTGTGCTTGTTTCTTGGTATTAGGGTCAAAGGGTATGACCATATCATTGGTGTGTTGGTCGTTACTTAGGCGATATGCGTATTGGATGCTTGGGTTAAGATGTAGCTGTACATCATTAAGCTTGGTTGACCAGTCACCACGATAAATCAGACCTTGGCTCAAGCTATGAGTATCGGGACTAGTACCATTTTCATATTGTCTGTCAAAGTTGAACGTTTTTAGTGTGAGTGTATTTTGAAAATTAACATCTACTTCACTATGAGCTAAACAGCAGGTAAGGGGCGTCCCTGAGAAGAAAATCCCATAAATAAAAATATGCTTCATTTTTAAATCCGTTTAAAAGCGTTTTACTGTTCTAAATCCGACATGGCTGGTGGCAAGGTCGAGTTCTTGTGGATGCCTCGCGGCAGCACGATAACGCGCGCAATAGTTGGTTGCACATAAATAAGACCCACCTTTAATCGTGTATTGCAAAATCTGTTCGTGACTTTGCCTATATTTCGATGGATCTCCCATATGGTGATCTCGTGATCCTGTATAGGGTGTTTGTGTCCATTCCCATACATTGCCAATCAAGTCATACAAACCAAAGGGGTTTTTGCTAAAACAACCAACTGGGGCAATATCCTTAAAACCATCTTCCTGAATGTTTTTATAAGGAAATTCGCCTTGCCAGAAGTTGGCTACAATATGGCCTTCATGGGTAGGACCAATGTCGGAGTTTTGCTGAAAACCTTTGGCTGCATATTCCCACTCAAGCTCAGTCGGTAAGTCATGACCCAGCCAGTTTGCATAAGCATAAGCATCATTCCATGTCACCATGCGAACAGGCTCATGAGGCGCGGGTTGTTTAGGATTATTTAAGCCCCATGGATGTTTCCAATTGGCCCCTTTTTCAAATTTCCACCACTGTAATTCTTCAACTGGATGATCTGGTTGTACAAACATAGCTGCGCCGCCTTGCTTCTCTGCATCGGTGACTTCAGTTGCATCAATTAAAAAAGCGGGAACGGAAGTTGCCTGTAAATTTAATGGGCGTTCATCTTCATAACCTTGTGTGGTGCCTAAAACAATTTTTCCTTGCGGAAGCTTGACCATGCCTGCTTCTTTATTTTTAGGCCAACCCGAAGGAAGGCCCGAATAAGAATTACATTTAGCTTTGCTGCCTAAGTCGGGCAAGGTGGTCTGTTCTAGTTGAGGCGTGGTTTTTTGGCATGCACAAAGTAACAGGAAAGATGAAAGCATTATGATCTGTTTCATCTGGTTTTCTCTACTTTTTGTTGTATTGCTCAAAATCCACAACACCATTTTCATCGGCATATCTTAAATATTTGTCATTTAAGACTTTGACGATCTCAGGATGTTCTGCATAAACATTATGTTGCTCATTAAAATCTGTTTTTAAATTGTAGAGCTCCCAGCCATGGCTCTTAAATTTAGAAGGTGAGTTTTCAATAAGTTTCCATTCGTCAGTTTTTGCGTAGCGGCTGCCATGCAATTCTTTAAAGTCATAATAATTAACAGGACGAATACGGGCAGTATTATCTTTAAACGCAGGAATTAGGCTAAAGCCCGACGGTTTAATTTTGGTGCTTGAAGTTGGATAAACCTGATTATTTTGAATCCCCGCTAGCTCCATCACAGTTGGGAATATGTCTCTGACTGTCGCAAAGTTATTGTTGATTCCACGTTGTTTGGAAATCTGCACAGGTGACTTAACAATAAATGGAACTCTTACTCCGCCTTCTGAAGCGGCTGACTTCCAGTGCGTAAATGGAGTGCTGCTCACTTCGGCCCAGCGTGGTCCCATGTAAACATATGAGCTAGCATTGCCTATATTTTCATAGCGATTGTCGGCATCACCCATTGGGAAATTGTGATCACCACCTTCAGCGCCGTTATCTGACATAAACACAATTAAAGTGTTGTCATATAAATGATGCTTTTTAAGATATTGAATGACATCACCCACGCGGTCGTCTAGCTGGGTAACCATGCCCGCATAAACTTCCATTTTACGCGCTTCATATTTGCGCTCTTGTGGGGTGAGTTCATTCCAGCTTTTGGTGCCTAAAGCTTGGTTGCCACGCTCTACTGGGTATTCTGCATTTGCAGGAATTAATCCTAATTGCTTTTGTCTAAGAAAGCGTTGTTTACGAATTGCATCGTAGCCTTGATCGTATTTACCTTTATATAAGTCGCTATAATGAGCAGGTGCTTGTAGTGGCCAGTGTGGAGCGGTATAGGCTAGGTAGGCAAAAAATGGTTTTTGCGCTTTATTTTTGTCTAAGTACTCAAACGCTTTTTGTGTAAAAAAGTCGGTTGAGTAATAGTTGTCTGGTAATGTAACCTTTTGACCATTTTCTGTGTATTGAGTATTACGCGGATAGTTTTTGGGTTGGTCTTTAAAGTGTAAATCGAAGCCATCGAGCAGAGCAAAAGATTGATCAAAACCACGGGCTTTAGGGTTTTGTTCGGGAGCATAGCCTAAGTGCCATTTACCGACCATGAAGGTGTAATAATCTTTCGTCTTTAAAATTTCTGCGAGTGTATAAGCATTTTGCGTTAAGTGGCCTGAATAGCCATCAATTTTGAGGAGTGCACGCGGGCTATCGGCGCCAACCAATTTTTCTTGTCGTTTTGAAGTTTCATACATCGCACCTAAACCTACCAAGTGGTTATCGGCACCTGTCATAAGCTGTGCACGAGTAGGTGAACACATTGATGAAGCATGAAAATTAAAAAGCATTTTTCCTTGCTTTAACAGGCTATCAATATGAGGGGTTTTAATTTCGCCGCCATAGGCGCTAATGTCTGAGAATCCAAGATCATCGGCCAAAATAATCATGATGTTAGGTGGTTGTTGATTTTTTGGAGGTGCTGCTTGCGCCGTGTAAAACAATTGGCTGGCAAAAAAAAGTCCCAATGTAAGCTGGCTTACTCTTTTGAGTTTCATAACAACAATCCTTTGATGTTTTAAAAATGCATCTTGCATTTCCTGGAAATAAACTGAGCTTTTTTTGGCTAAAAAATGCTCTGGAATCGATCATAATAGATTTTTTAATATGGATCCATAAAAATATTCAAGCATTCTAATTTTATGTTTTTAATAATTTTATACTTATATAATTTATGTGTTTATATACTTTTTAATAATCCGTTTATAATTTTAGTTGATTTTTTGGATCCAAATATTCAGTATAGAAAAAGAGCAGGATGCTCAAAAAAACAAATATTCCTCTAGGTCATTATGGATACGGATATGCATAACCACCCAATCGCTCATCTAGCAATGTCGTGTGTATGTCTTATCCAAGGGAGATACACAAATGGAAAGAGACGTTCTAAGTGAGATAAATCAAAACAATATGAGCCGCTATCAATGGTTCGTTATTTTGATCTGTATTTGTCTCAATATTATTGATGGCTTTGACGTGATGGTAATGGCATTTACTGCTCCATCCGTGTCAGCAGAGTGGTCACTTTCAGGCGCACAAATTGGCTTGTTGTTAAGTGCTGGCCTTTTCGGCATGGCTGCCGGTTCCATTTTTCTTGCACCTTTAGCCGATAAAATTGGCCGCCGTTTACTCATCATAGTTTGTCTTGTAATTGCAGGTCTTAGCATGCTGGGCTGTGCTTTTGTACAAAGCCATGGCATGTTGGCAGCACTTCGATTTATTACTGGAATTGGGGTGGGGGGCATCCTTGCGAGTAGTAATGTATTGGCAAGTGAATATGCCAATGCTCGCTGGCGCAGTCTTGCAGTGAGTTTAATGTCTACCGGTTATGGAATTGGCGCGACGGTTGGTGGAGTATTATCACTGGCATTGATTGAGCATTTAGGTTGGCGCTCAATCTTTTTAGCAGGAGGGGTTACTACCATTGCAATGCTGCTGATCAGCGCATGGTTATTACCTGAATCTTTAGATTACTTACTCGCGAAACGACCAAAACAGGCACTAGAACGAATTAATGCAACTGTAAATCGTATGGGGCTAAATGAATTACCAGTTATGCCGCGTTATGAAAAAATTAGTACGCAAAATGGCAGTGAAATGGGCAAATTATTTGCTGGACAACTTGGATTTCAAACGCTTTGTTTGTGGTTTGCATTCTTTTTAGTGATGTTTGGCTTTTACTTCGTGATGAGTTGGACACCAAAAATTCTTATTTCAATGGGTATGTCGCCACAACAAGGCGTAAGTACCGGTATTTTAATTAGTATTGGTGGGATTTTCGGGGCAGCCATTATTGGTTTATTGGCATCACGCATGAAAATCTTCTATGCCTTAAGCCTGTTTTTAGGACTAACCTCGGCATGTGTTTTCCTATTTGTCGCTGTCTCATCTCAAGTGAGCATTGCACTCATGGTGGGGTTATTACTTGGCACACTCATTAATGGCTGTGTGGCAGGTTTATATTCGATTTCTCCAACAATTTATGATGCTGAAATTCGTAGTCGCGGCGTGGGCTATGCAATTGGTTTTGGACGAATTGGGGCAATTTTATCGCCAACGGTTGCAGGCATTTTTCTGGATAAAGGTATAGCACCCGCAACACTGTATGCCTATTACGGTGTGGTGTTTATTTTGGCTATTTTCCTGATTTTAAGTTTGGGTAGTGCTTTTTACCGAAATAAGAAAGAGCAAAACTACTCTCTTAAAACAGCACCTTAATCCATTAAAAATTAAATAGTTGAGATAAAAAATGAAAAAGACACCATTGTGGGTGGGGGTATGCTTGTGCCCATTATTTAGTCAAGTTGTGCATGCTGAGTTTATTGCAGACAGTAAAGCTGAGCTGACACTACGTAATTTTTACTTTGATCGAGACTATAAAAAAGACCCATATCCCTATACAGCAGGCAGAGATTGGGCGCAGGGTCTAATTTTTAAAGGACAGTCTGGTTATACCGAAGGAACAGTTGGGTTTGGTGTTGATGTACTGGCAATGGCAGGTTTTAACCTAATGGGAAGCCGAGCTGATGACTATGCACGTAGTGGTTTATTACCAGTGAATACCGATAACTCGCGTGATGATTATTATGGAAAAATAGGTATTACAGGAAAGGCTAAATTTAGAAAAAATGAGCTTTTTGTGGGCGATTTAGTTCCACAATTACCGACCATTTTTTCATCGCCAGCGCGTTTGTTCCCTCAGACTTACCGTGGTATCCGTTTTGTTTCAAATGAAATTCCAAATCTTCAACTTGAAGGCTTTTATGTCGACGAAGTGCGTCAGCGCGACTCAATTCGTTATACCGACGTTGGAACAGACAATATCAATCATCGTTTTGACAAAGCAGCAACTACTGACTCATTTTATACGTTGGGAGGAAGTTATCAGTTAAAGGATTACCGTTTGCGTGCTTATCATGCTGAACTCAAAGACATTTACCAGCAACAATTTTGGGGTTTTAACGGCAAGCAGCCTTTAAATGGACAACTTAATTTTTTAAGCGTCGTGCGTTTTTTTTAATAGTGAGGAAACAGGAAGCAAAAAAATAGGAGAGGTCGATAACCGCCATATTAGTGGCTTATTTGGTTTGAACTATCAAAACCATACAGTTTCTTTGGGCTACATGCAGTCCTTTGGTTCAACTGGTCTGCCATTTTTGTCAGGAACTGAAAGTCCAGTCGTGCTTGATTTTATGAGTTCGGACTATTCAAATAAAGACGAAAAAGTCTATTCGATTCGTTACGAATATGACTTTAAAAATGCGCGGGTAGGTGATGTTTCATTAAACGGACTACGTTTTATGACTCGCTACGCAAAAGGTGAAAATATTGATTTATTGCAATATGGCGATCAGCGTTTTAAAGAAGAGTCGATGGAATTTGATTTGGGTTATAAAATTCCTGAAGGTAAGTTAAAAGGTTTGGGAATGCGAGCCCGTTTTTCTCACTACCGTAATGATATGCCTACTAATATGACATTCCATTCGACAAATGAAACACGTTTGAATGTCGATTACACCTTTAAATTTTAACGTTCAATATTTAACTAAATTCAAGACAAGTTAAAACATTGTGAGCAGCAATGTTTTAACTTTAGTTATCAACTGCACAAAATCCCTCTATAATACCGCCAATCTTATTAAAGCCACTTGAGTCTCTCATTAAATATATGGCTTTAATCTCTCATTTTTTAAGTCAATTTCTTCGCTGTGATTCGGCTTATTTTTCAATATTTAGAGTTTTATGTGTCTGTGCTGACACATAAAAATATTTAGGTGCCAGCATGGAAATCAAGGTTAATTATCTCGACAATCTTCGACAGGAAGCTAAGTTCGATGACTTTACGGTAATTGCCGATCAACCAATTCGCTATAAGGGTGACGGTTCGGCACCGGGCCCATTTGACTATTTTTTAGCATCATCAGCATTGTGTGCCGCTTATTTTGTAAAAGTGTATTGTGCCGCTCGAGATATCCCAACCGATAATATTCGTTTATCGCAAAATAATATTGTTGATCCTGAAAACCGCTATAAGCAAACCTTTAAAATTCAAATTGAATTACCAGCCGATATTTCAGAGAAAGATCGCCAAGGGATTTTACGTTCGATTGACCGTTGTACTGTTAAAAAAGTGATTCAAACGGGTCCCGAATTTATTATTGAAGAAGTTGAAAGCATCGACGCAGATGCGCAAGCATTGTTATTGCCAAGCCTAACTTCAGAAAGTCATACCTATATTCAAGGTAAAGACCTGCCATTAGAAGAAACCATTGCCAATATGTCTGCTATTTTGGCAAATTTGGGTATGAAAATCGAAATTGCATCTTGGCGTAATATTGTTCCAAATGTATGGTCGTTACATATTCGTGATGCTCAGTCTCCGATGTGTTTTACCAATGGTAAAGGTGCAACTAAAGAAAGTGCTTTAGCGTCTGCATTAGGCGAGTTTATTGAGCGTTTAAACTGTAACTTCTTCTATAACGACCAGTTCTGGGGTGAAGATATTGCCAATGCTGATTTTGTGCATTATCCAGATGAAAAATGGTTTAAACCGGGTCCAAATGGTGAATTACCTAAAGAAATCTTAGATGAATACTGTCTTGAGATTTATAACCCAGATGATGAGTTACTCGGCACACATTTATATGACACTAACTCAGGCAACGTAGAGCGCGGCATTTGCTCGTTACCTTTTGTGCGCCAGTCTGATGGTGAAGTTGTCTATTTCCCATCAAATTTAATTGAAAACTTGTACTTAAGTAATGGTATGAGTGCGGGCAACACTTTGGCAGAAGCCCAAGTTCAATGCTTGTCAGAAATTTTTGAACGTGCTGTTAAACGTGAAATTTTAGAAGATGAAATTGCACTTCCAGATGTTCCTGAAGACGTATTAGCAAAATACCCAAGTATTGTTGCTGGTATTAAAGGTCTAGAAGAGCAAGGCTTCCCAGTATTAGTTAAAGATGCATCGCTAGGTGGTCAGTTCCCAGTAATGTGTGTGACTTTAATGAACCCGCGTACGGGTGGGGTGTTTGCATCTTTCGGTGCGCATCCAAGTTTTGAAGTTGCTTTGGAACGTAGTCTGACCGAATTACTTCAAGGCCGTAGCTTTGAAGGCTTAAATGATTTACCACAACCGACTTTCCAAAGTAATGCGGTCACTGAGCCAAACAACTTTGTTGAGCACTTTATTGATTCAAGCGGTTTGGTTTCTTGGCGTTTCTTTAGCTCTAAATCTGACTATGACTTTGTTGAATGGGATTTTTCTGGCGAAGGCGAAGAGTCGAATGCAGAAGAAGCTGCAACATTGTTCGGTATTCTCGAAGAGATGGGCAAAGAAGTATATATGGCAGTATACGAGCACTTAGGTGCGACTGCTTGCCGTATTTTAGTACCGGATTATTCAGAAATTTATCTTGTTGAAGATTTGATTTGGGACAACACCAATAAGGCACTTTCATTCCGTGAAGATATTCTAAATCTACATCGTTTAGATGATGAGCAGCTTGAGGCATTGGTTGAGCGCTTAGAGGAATGCGAGTTAGACGATTACACTGAAATCACCACACTCATTGGCATCGAGTTTGATGACAATACAGTTTGGGGTCAACTCACTATCTTAGAATTGAAATTGCTAATTTATGTTGCTTTACAACAATTTGAAGAAGCAAAAGAGCTCGTTGAAACTTACTTGCAATATAACACCAACACCGTTGAGCGTGGCTTGTTCTATCAGTGCATGAATGTGGTGCTGGAAGTAATGTTAGATGAAGAACTAGAGCTTGAAGACTACCTGACTAATTTCCGTCGTATGTTTGGTGACACGCGAATGGATGCGGTATTAGGTTCTGTCGATGGTAGCGTTCGTTTCTATGGTTTAACACCAACAAGCATGAAACTAGAAGGACTTGATCGCCATTTACGTCTGATTGAGAGCTATAAAAAATTGCATGCAGCTCGTGCTAAAGCCGTGGCGATGTAATTTAGAAAGCGAAAGAAAAAAGCCTATTTTTTAATAGGCTTTTTTTTATAAAACAAATTTCTATTTTAGGCAGAAGCTTTAGTGATCTCTATGGTTTCTGCATCTGCTCTATAACCTTGTTGCTCATCCAAAGTATGTTTAGCCGGAATATAAGACATTGCGCGTTCTGCAAGAGCTGTAATGGTGAGACTTGGGTTAACGCCCAAATTTGCACCTAACATTGAACCATCTACAACATATAAGTTTTTATAGTTAAACACGCGGTTTTGTCCATCTACCACGCCACGTTCTGGACTTGAAGCAATTGCACAACCACCCATACAGTGGGCTGTAAAAGGTACGTTAAACAAAATTTCGGTAATGGTCGTCATCGGGTGACCATTAAACATTTTGGCAACTTTTTCGGTAAATGCATTGGCCTGTGGAATATACACAGGTAGCTTTTTACCTTCGCTCGATAATACTTTGCCAAAAGGCCAGAACCAATTACGTTTCAAGCGCATATTAATGGAGGCATCAGCTGTTTGCATCACCAAGAAGATTAAAGTTTGACGTGCAAAACTGACAGGATTACTCATGCGAAGGAAAATAAATGGATGGCAAATAAGTGCCCATAACCAAAAGAAGATACGCGTCCAACCCGGTTTACCTTTAGCCATGTAAGTACACATGAGGCCCATGGCATCTGAACCAGTTTGGTAACGCGTCGCTTCAATGTGAGTGTCATGGTCAATGTAAATACTTGAACCAATGGCAACACCTTTGCTCATGTCGACATCTTTACCAAAAAAGCGAACGCCTAAAATCGACTCGGCATTAGTACGAACCCGATTACCTAAATCATCAGAGATATTTGGCAGTGAACCAGACTGTTTTAAACGGAATAACATCTCTTGCGTACCCAAAGAAGATGCAGAGAAAATCACGTTACGAACACGCCATGTACGGCGTTGTTTGTTAAACCATGAGCTCGAACATTCAGTCGTAACTTCATAGCCATCGCTGCCATCGGCTTTACCATTGAGTGGTTTAACGCCAACGACTTTGGTTTCTTCGTAAACCTTGGCGCCATTTTTTTCGGCAAAGTACAAATAGTTTTTATCTAAGGTATTTTTTGCGTTGTGTTTACAACCTGTCATACAACCGCCACATGCCGTACAGGTTCCGCGGTCTGGACCTTCTCCGTTAAAATATGGGTCAGGGTAGGTCTTGCCACCTTCTTCACCTTCGGGTGGAAAGAAAGTGGCAACACGAGTGGGTTTAAATGTATGACCAACACCGACTGCTTCACCCATTTTTTTTAGCATATGATCGGCAGGGCCGAAAATTTTATTATCCGTCACACCAAGCATGCGTTCTGCTTCAGCATAGTGCTGCGGCATTTCATTTTTCCAGTCCGCGGCATCTGCCCACGTGCCTTCATCCCAAATATGTTCAGGTGGAACCAGTAAGGTATTGGCATAGGTGATTGAGCCGCCGCCTACAGCATTACCGCAAATAATGGTGACATGGCGAAAAAAACGCATGTTGAAATAACCGAAAAGTTTCATGCCCGGGCGCCAAATCCAGCGACGGGTATTCCAGTTATTTTTAGCAAAATCTTTAGCTTCCCAGCGTCGCCCCATTTCCATTACAGCAACAGAGTAGCCTTTTTCGGTTAGACGGCAAGCAGAAACACTACCACCAAAGCCTGAACCAATAATGAGGTAATCATAGTCATAATTGTTTGTTGTCATGCCGAGGACTCCTCTCTGGCGATATTTTTATATTGACTGTGTATGTTTATCAATGAATTGCCCAATGCGCTCAATCGAGTCATTAGATTCATTTAGTATACCCGCGTGGAACTGAAAAACATGTCCGACTCGGTCATAAACCTTCAAGATCGTCGGAATACCATACTTTTCGGTTTGTTCAGCGAGACGTTTTGCATCGTTTAATAAGACTTCTTCGGTACCGACATGAATTAAAACAGGTGGTAATCCAGTTAAGTCGGCATAGAGTGGGGAACAGGTAGCATCGGTTGCCGATTTTTGTCCGCAATAGTTTTTTGCACACCATGCTAACCAGTCCTCTGACAGCATCGCATCTTGAGCTGCATGAGTTTTAATCGTGCTTCCAGATAGGCTTAAGTCAACCCAAACTTGGGAACAAATGCATGACAACCATGAATAACACCCCAAAGGTTAATATTCATGACCCAGTTCCATTCTTCTAGGGTTAGCTCATCAAACTTGCCACCCAAACCCACACCAGCATTATTAATGACAAGAGTTACAGGGTGCCCAAGCAAGATTTCAGCAGTCTCAGCGAGATGGTTAACTTGTTCAGCATTACCCACATCACAACGCATAGCAAAAGCTTTTGCGCCTTCTTGTTCAAGAAGTTTTACTGTTTCTTCAGCAGCTTCGAGATTAATATCTGCACACACTACGCTACCACCACGTTTCGCAAGTTCAATTGCAAAACTTCGACCAATCCCACTGCCTGCACCCGTCACTACGGCATAAGCTTTTTGGCTTGGTTTAACTTTCTTTTTGCCAAATAAAATCATGATTCATCCATAAATAGCTTGAAGAGATACCAGCTACCTATTCGATAGCTGGAAATGCAGGACGATTAAGACATGCGTACTGGTGGGGTAAATTCTTTAACAAAGTAAGGAGCAATTGCGCCGCCTTCTGTCAGCAATTTCTTTTTGTAATACTCAAGATATTCAGTCGTATCATGATCATTTGGATGAAAGTCTGGGCGTAAGTAGTCAAGAATTTGACCAATCGTACTGCCGAAAACTCCGTCTTTTGGACCAAAGATTAAGCCTACACCACGACGAGCGTCCTTCCAGAATTTCAAGGTCAGCATCTCTTGTGGCTTTCTTAAAACAGGGACAAATAATGTAGTCGCAGGGATTAAACCTAAAATGGTAAATAGCGCGAGGAAGAAACCAGACGCACGTAGTGCATAACTACCATTTAACAGTTGATAGACATCATAGGCAATATCTTTATGCTCAGATTCTTCAAGCATATGCCACATCCAAAGTGCGCGGCTTTTTTCGTCATTTGAATAATAGAAGTTCTTTTCATGCTTCATCATGTATTCAGCAAGTACCGCAGTAAAATGCTCAATACCCGCCATCATTGATAATTTGAGTGGCTGTGGAAACTTTAAGAAAACATATTTAAAGAAGTTTGAGCCAAGAAAACGATATAGAGCGACAGGATATTCAGCATCTTGAAGGGCATCGTTATATTCATTGTGCAATTTTGAGTGAATTGCTTCTTGGCCAATCAACGAAGTTACTCGCTGCTTTAATATTGGATCTTTGATAAATTCACGGTGATGGCGAGCGGTTTCAATAACCAGATCTTCGCCATAAGTTAAAAACACCGAAAGTGTGGCAAAAAACAAAGTAGCAAATTGATTGTCCATATAGAATCTGACATCAATTTCTTTACCATCAAAACCAATATTTAAATGTCTGATCGGAATTGAGCTTTTGCTAGCAAAATCTGGTAGCTCAATTTCACGCTGAAATTTAAGTTTGTTAAATGATTTTTTAACTGCGGTCGAGATCATGGCGACACCCTGAAGCAAAGTAGTGGTGCATTTTGATGAAAATTAATAAACTCAATGATCAACAAAGCACTGTAAAATTCCATTTTCAAAAACAGATAATTCTCTGCATTGACTACGGTGTTGTTGCTCCGTTATTTGTTTGATTATTTGGCTGAATAACGGAAGAAGAACCGAGGCAGACAAAAGAGCTGCTTAAAGAGTCTTCTTTAATTTTTTCATATTAATCTGACATTATGTTCGGATTCAATTCGGGTAAATTTTTAAATATATAAAAGTATTTTATAGACATTCTTTGTAATAATAATTTTAAATAAATTTGATTTATATTTTTGAAATATAACAAATTAAATTTATTCCTGATCTCGGAAAATAGTAAATAAAAGCATCGATTGATTGATAAGTTGAGATCTGTTTTTCTCAGTTTTTCTGATTAAGTTTGACAACTATTCGGATTTTGTTTTTTTATTTCTACCGAGTTAGATTACATGCTAATCTGACTTTATGTTCGGATTATTGATTAGATCGTATGACTACGCGTAAACCTCGTCAAACTCGAGCCAAAGTCACTGTCGACACGATTATTGAAGCAGGTTTTATTGCAGTGGCACTTCACGGACCAAGTGGCACTACAACACGCCATATTGCAGAGATTGCAGGGGTGAGTGTCGGGTCTTTATACGAATATTTTAAAAATAAAGAAGAAATTTATGATGCGATGAATCACTTTTTTGTTCGGGAAATTCTGGACATGATTACAGAGCTTACACCGACGATTTTACAGTTGGAGTTAGAGCCTGTCATCGAAATGATTTTTTATACTTTTAGTGATTTATTAAAGAAAAATAACGACCGCTATTTGACTGTTTTGCGTTATGCAGGGGAGTTACAGTACGACAAATACATTCCCAAAATTGAACAGGCTTTAATGGAAGTGATCATGAAATATATGATGCACAATCCTAAATACCTAAAAATCAATAATTTGCCTGTAATTACCTACATTTGTATCAATAGTGGAATTTTTAATGTCGCACGGCATCTTATTTTGCCAAACCCTTATATTAGTTTTGATGAAATGGTGCAGGGGCTAACCACGATGATTATGAGCTATATCAATACAGAGATGGCACGTTCAGAAGAGCACTGAGCTGAGTTAGAATTTTTATAAGTCCGATCAAAAATAAAAAAGCCCTCGCATAAATTTTATGCGAGGGCTTAGTTACATTATGGCATGGTTGGAACTTCTTCAGGACGCATATCGAAAATCAAAATTTCGGCGTTATCACCATTGGTAAACGATAAACTTCCGCCTTCACGAATACGTGCAGCATCGCCAGTGTTAAATGTTTTACCATTTACATCAACACGACCTTTGGCAACGTGTAGGTAAACATATCGATCCTCAGGAATCACAAATTCAGCAGTTTCTTGACCATCAAAAAGACCTGAGTAAATATTAATGTCTTGTTTGATCGATAAAGTTTTCTCGCCACCTTTCGGTGAGATGATCAAATGCAATTTACCGCGTTTGTCTGCTTCATCAATATGAACTTGTTGATAGTCTGGCTCTGTATTCACTTCATTTGGAACAACCCAAATTTGCAAGAAATGAACGCCTTCTTGAGCTGAGTGGTTAAATTCACTATGAGCAACGCCACGACCTGCACTCATCAGCTGAATGTCACCCGGCACAATCACAGAGCCTGTACCCATCGAGTCTTTATGCTCTAATGCACCTTCCAGTACATAGGAAATAATTTCCATATTACGGTGAGGGTGAGTACCAAAGCCTTTAGATGGAGCAACGTTATCATCGTTAATTACAAGCAGATCCGAAAAACCAACTTGTTTAGGATCCCAATAGTTAGCAAATGAAAAGCTATGTTTTGATTGTAACCAACCATGATGTGCTGCACCACGCTCGTGAGATAAACGCATATCAAACATGATGTATTCTCCTGATTTAATTTTTTATCTGAGTACAGTTTATCGTAGCGTTTATTGGAATGAAGCTATGAAAATGGAAAGCTTGGTGCGATTTATAGAACGATAAAATTTGGACGTAATTTTGCTAGTCAACCAATAGAGTCAAAGGAGAAAAAATATTTTTTAAATGAGATGAAGATTTCTTTGAGATGAATTTTTACTTTTAAAGCTAAACAGGCAACATAGAAATTAGTCGCTAAAGAAACAATTTTAAAGAAAAGTACATTAACGAAAATAGCTCCTTTTTATTTCATTTAAAGCTTAGCAAATAAAAACAAATTTCAAGCCATATACACATTTGTCTATGCTCTATCTTTAAAATAACTTAAGAGTTAAAACCGATAAAAAGATAATATTAAAAATAACTAAAATAAGCTCTTATTAAATAAAGTTACTTTTCAATGGAAAAGTTTAGTATTTAGTAGGTTTTTTAATGATATTTTTAAAATAACTTTTATTTTCAATAATTTGAATAAGAGTGTGTTATTGTAAATAAATGTGAAAATATTCACAAAGCTATAATTTTTTGTTAAGATCATTAACATTAAAAACATAGAGATAATAATAATGATCAATAAAGTATTAATAGTGTTGTGTGTGGGTATCGTCTTTGTATTAGGGTATTGGGCTTATTTAGATACTCAAAATAAAAGACATCAAGAGCTAATGCAGATCATACAAGAAGCTGAAAAAAACCTGCAAAGTATCGAACGAAATCCGAATCATGCTCATCACAGCAATTTAGCTTCTTTTCATATGCAACAATATATAGGCGAGAAAAAAATTATTTTCTAACAATAACGAGCTATAAATTTCTAACTTTTTACAGTGTCATTGGTCATATCTTTTCATAAATTTTGATCATGTTTCTGTTGAATCTGTTAAACTTATTGAACGTATAGTAAAAAAGCTGCATAGGGGTTATGCAGCTTTTTTGTGTTTCAAGAGGGGCTGTGGTTGTTTGCTATGTATAAAGCTAGAAATCAAATGAGTGGCATATTTGTTGCTTCTTAAATTTGAGATTCTTGTTTATAGGACTGAACAGAAAAACAATATTGTTCAGCGACGTACATAGACGTAAATATTCCACAGTTCAGATTTTGCATAGAGGCTACTTATGGCGGCGCCCAATTCTTCGGCAGGCTGGTTAGAGCGTTTATTTAAGCTAAGCGACAATAAAACCACTTTCCGAACTGAAGTTCTTGCTGGTGTAACTACATTCTTAACGATGTGTTATATCATTATTGTCAATCCACTCATTTTATCTGAAACCGGCATGGATCATGGTGCCGTATTCGTTGCAACCTGTTTGGCAGCAGCAATCGGATGTTTAGTAATGGGGATCATTGCAAATTATCCAATCGCACTGGCCCCTGGTATGGGTTTAAACGCTTACTTTACCTACTCGGTTTGTATGGGGATGGGCGTGCCGTGGCAAACAGCTTTAGCGGCTGTTTTTGTTTCAGGCCTTGTTTTTCTTGCAATTAGCTTCTTTAAAATTCGTGAAGCGATTGTCAATGCGATTCCGATGTCACTTAAGTTTGCAATCGGTGGGGGTATTGGTTTATTCCTAGCACTGATTGCACTAAAAAATGCTGGAATCATTGTTGATAACCAAGCGACATTAGTCGGTTTAGGCGATATCAAACAGCCTACAGTATTATTAGCGCTATTCGGATTTTTAATGATTGTGGTTTTACACCAATTAAAAGTTCGCGGCGCAATCATTATTAGTATTTTAGTGGTTACGGCCATCGCTACTGCTTTAGGTTTAAATGAATTTAAGGGTGTAGTGGGTCAAATTCCTTCAATTGCACCAACATTCATGCAAATGGACTTTGAAGGTCTATTTACAGCAAGTATGGTGGGCGTCATTTTCGTATTCTTTATTGTCGACTTGTTCGACAGTACAGGTACTTTGGTTGGTGTTTCACACCGTGCAGGTCTTTTACAAGACGGTAAATTACCTCGTTTGAAGAAAGCATTATTTGCAGACTCTACTGCAATCGTTGCTGGTGCCGCATTAGGTACATCTTCAACTACACCATATATTGAATCAGCTTCAGGTGTAGCAGCAGGCGGACGTACTGGTTTAACTGCTGTTGTGGTTGCAGTCTTATTTATCTGCTGTTTATTTTTAGCACCTCTTGCTCAATCTGTACCAGGTTTTGCAACGGCGCCAGCTTTATTGTTTATTGGTGTGTTGATGATCCAAGGGATCACTCAGATTGATTGGGATGATATTACTGAAGCTGTTCCAGCATTTTTAACCATTGTATTTATGCCATTCACTTATTCAATTGCTGATGGTATTGCAATGGGTTTTATTAGCTATGCATTAGTTAAATTATTCACGGGTAAGGCAAAAACTGTACCGTACATGGTATGGATTATTGCTGCGCTTTGGGTATTTAAATTTATCGCGTTTGGCGGTTAATATGATTTTTTATAATTTTCTTCTTGAGCTATCTTAGACATAGTTTTCAATAAGAAGAAAATTATAAAAGGGTGTGATTTTGACCACACCCTTTTTTCTTTAGACGTGGAGTTAATATGAATCAAGTCGAGCTGATTCGCGCCTTACCAAAAGCCGAATTGCATGTGCATATTGAAGGGACTTTTGAACCTGAATTAATGTTTGCAATTGCCCAGCGCAATCAGATTCAGATTCCTTACAAATCTGTTGAAGAAGTAAAGCAAGCTTATAACTTTCATAATCTTCAATCATTCTTAGATATTTATTATGCTGGTGCAAATGTTCTTGTACATGAACAAGACTTTTATGATTTAGCATGGGCTTATTTTGAGAAATGTGCCGAAGATCATGTCGTTCACACAGAAATGTTCTTTGATCCGCAAACCCACACTGACCGTGGTGTTGCGTTCTCAACTGTGATTAATGGTTTAAAGCGTGCGTGTGCAGATGCCAAAGCTAAGTTTGGTATCAGCTCTCAACTGATTATGTGTTTCTTACGTCATTTAAGTGAAGAAGCTGCATTTGAAACACTTGAACAAGCTTTACCATTTAAACAAGACATTATTGCAGTCGGTCTCGATTCAAGTGAAGTAGGGCATCCGCCAGCTAAATTTGAACGTGTTTTTGCAAAAGCACGTGAAGAAGGTTTCTTAATCGTTGCTCACGCTGGCGAAGAAGGTCCCCCTGAATATGTATGGGAAGCTTTAGATCTACTTAAAGTGAATCGTATTGATCATGGTGTACGTTCTGAAGAAGACGAACAATTAATGGCGCGTTTAATTAATGAAAAAATGCCGTTAACGGTTTGTCCTTTAAGTAACTTAAAGCTATGTGTTGTTAAGGATATGAAAGATCATAATATCCGCCGTCTTTTACAAAAAGGCGTACACGTGACTGTTAACTCAGATGATCCTTCATATTTCGGTGGATATATGAATGATAATTTCTTTGCCATCCAGCAAGCTTTAGACTTAAACAATGATGAGTTGAAACAACTCGCAATTAACTCTTTTGAAGCCTCTTTCATTTCAGATGAAGAGAAACAAAAGTGGATTGCAGAAATCCAAAAAATCTAAATAAAAAAACCGCCCGAGATAGGCGGTTTTTTTATACATCGGGTTTATTTAGGTTGTTTAGTCATACTATTTAAAATATTGTCTTTATCAATAAAGTGATGTTTTAAAGCTGCAAGTACATGCCCAACAATAAGAAAACCTGCAAACCAAGAAATATAAATATGTAATGGTTTAACAATAGCTAAAAGCTCTGGGTTATCTTGCACTAAACGCGGAATTTCAAATAAATATAAAACAGGGGCAGGGTGACCAGCACTCCAACTAAACAAGCAACCAGTGACAGGTAAAGCCACTAAAATTACATAAAGGAATAGATGACCCACGTGTGCCAGAGTTTTCATCATCAGTGACATGGTGTCAGGTAGTTTTGGAGCTGGATGTGTATAGCGCCATAAAATCCGGATAATTACTAAAAAGATAATTGTGGTTGCAATGTTCTTGTGCAACGTAATCACATCACCTTTAAAGCTGCCATCAACGTCATAGCTTAAAAAATTTCCACTATAAAAGCCAATAACCCATGCGACGATGAAAATGATTGCCATCACCCAATGCAGAATTTGTGCGGTACGGGTGTAATACTGAGAGGAAGCAGCAGGCATAAAAGACCCTTTTTTTGTCGTTTTGATTTGTGATTTTAGGGGAAAGCGCAGATTTTGAGAAATGTTTTAAATGTGACAGAGCGTGCTAAAAACAGAACGTTTTACTGCATAAAAAAGCATTTGATGAGCTGGGTTTCGGTCGGCAAAATAGTTTGCATAAATGCATCAAATTATTTGTTTCTTCTAAAGTTGAGTTTAGGCACAATACGCGCTGCCAACGTTCAATCAAAGGAAAAAATGATGAAAAAATTGATGCTCGCTCTAGCACCAGTTGTTTTAGCTTTAACAGCATGTGCAACAACTACAGGCACTGCTACAGGTGCTGCTTCTGCACAAACCACAACTCAACAATTGGGAGTTGCTGCGTTAAAGGTTGCTGTAAATGCGAAATGTATTACAGAGATTAATAATGTCGCAGCTTGGAAAACAGCAACAAAATATATGACTGCTGAGCAACGTGATAGCATCCAAACCAATGTTTGTGGTTGTGTGAGCGAAAAGGCTCCAAACAGTGTGACAGCAGTAGAATTAGCTGCAGCTGCACTTGATGTAAATACACGTGCTACAATCGTAAACCAAGTGGTTTCTAAAACTGTAAATGCTTGTGTGGCAGAAGCTTTACAAAAGTAATTAATAAATTATGTGTTAAAGAAGGCTGATTACTATTGATCAGCCTCTTTTGTTTAAAGGTAGTGAGTTGATGTTTATTGCTGGTGTAGATGAGGCGGGACGGGGACCTTTAGTAGGTTCGGTTGTGGCAGCAGCCGTTATTTTAGATCCGAATAATCCAATTTTAGGATTAAATGATTCTAAAAAATTAACTGAAAAGAAACGTGAAAAGTTGTTTATTGAAATACAAGAAAAAGCCTTAGCTTGGTCAATTGCTGAAGCAACTCATGCTGAAATTGACGAACTAAATATTTTACAGGCGACTTTTTTGGCTATGCAACGCGCTGTTGACGGCTTGAAAACTCAACCTCAAAAAGTGATCGTTGATGGTAATCAAATTCCGAAAGGAATTATTATTCCTTGTGAAGCCATTGTTGGTGGAGATGCAAGCCATGCTGAAATTAGTGCAGCAAGTATCTTGGCAAAAGTGACACGAGATCGACAGATGGCAGAATTAGATCAGCAATATCCGTTATTTGGTTTTGCCAAACATAAAGGATATCCAACCAAAGCACATTTTGAAGCGATTGCCGTGCATGGCGTGATTGATCAGCATCGTCGTAGTTACGCACCTGTTAAACGTGCTTTAGGTCTATAAATACAACCACTTAAAAAATTTAAAGCGACTATAAAGTCGCTTTAATTAGGGAGAGAACAACTTCATACTAACGATTGAAGTTTTTCTGTGCATAATTATCATCTTCATAAGAAACTTGATAATCTTGATCAAGATGTTGAAGGTGTTCATGCATTGCACGTTCATGTTGAATACGTTGATAAATTTCTTCGCGATGAACAGAAACCTCTTTTGGTGCATTCACACCAATACGAACCTGGTTTCCTTTGACGCCAAGCACAGTAACACTGACTTGATCCCCAATCATTAATGTTTCCCCGACACGGCGGGTCAGAATCAGCATGTTTATCTCCTTGCTAAACGCTTAAAACTGCAATATTGGTACCCAAATAAAAAGCTCAACCTCAGTTTTCAGTCAGATTCTAACAAAAATATGAGAACAAAGTCATATTTTGATAATCTCTGCCAAAAAACTTTCCGTTTAATATAACAGAGCCGCTATAAAAAAAACTATAGCGGCTCTGTGTTTTCTTTGATTATTGTCGGACAAGTAAACATTTTTTAATGAATTCTTGACCGGTTGGTAAAATTAAGCGCGGGCGCTGCTTTCACCATGTTCACGATCCAAACCAAAAGCGGTATGTAAGCAGCGAACAGCAAGTTCAAGGTATTTCTCGTCGATAATCACAGAAACTTTAATTTCAGAAGTTGAAATCATAAGAATATTGATACCTTCATCAGCAAGGGCAGTGAACATTTTGCTCGCTACACCTGCGTGTGAACGCATACCTACACCAACGATAGATACTTTAACGATGTCATCACGTGTTGAAACTTCACGTGCGCCAATATTTTTAGCAGTTTCGTTTAAGATTTTTTCAGCTTTCGCTAAATCAACACGGTTTACAGTGAAAGTGAAATCTGTTGTGCCATCTTCTTCAACATTTTGCACTATCATATCGACTTCGATATTGGCATCACTTACTGGTGATAAGATTTTAGAAGCAATGCCTGGTTCATCAGGTACACCTAAAATCGTTAATTTTGCTTCGTCACGGTTAAAAGCTATACCTGCAATAATTGGCTGTTCCATAGTATCTTCTGCCTCAGTAGTAATGAGTGTACCAACATTTTCTTTAAATTCGTCGTCAAAAACGCCGTCGTCGTCATTATCAAAGCTTGATAATACACGTAAAGGAACTTGATATTTCCCGGCAAACTCTACTGAGCGAATTTGTAAAACTTTAGAACCTAATGATGCCATTTCTAGCATTTCTTCAAAAGAAATACGGTCGATTTTTTTGGCTTTAGGAGCAACGCGAGGGTCAGTAGTGTAAACACCATCTACATCAGTGTAAATCTGGCATTCGTCAGCTTTTAAAGCAGCAGCAAGAGCAACACCTGAAGTATCTGAACCACCTCGACCTAGTGTTGTGGTATTTCCATTAGCATCAAAGCCTTGGAAACCGGCAACCACAATAACACGGCCTGCATCTAGGTCATTGGTCATGACATCTGTATCAATAGACTCGATACGCGCCTTGGTAAATGCACTGTCAGTTTTAATACCGACTTGACGTCCGGTATAGGATTTAGCTTCCACACCAATCGAATTAAGTGCCATAGCTAACATGGAAATCGTCACCTGTTCACCGGTTGAAACCATTTGGTCTAACTCACGTGGGTCAGGTGTTTCGGTAATGGCTTTAGCGAGAGCAAGTAAGCGGTTTGTTTCACCACTCATTGCAGATACGACCACAACAACCTTGTGACCGTGATCATGCCAACGCTTCACACGACGAGCAACATTTAAAATGCGCTCGGGGGTACCCATAGAAGTACCGCCATATTTTTGAACGATTAATGCCATATCGCCTAAACCCTTATAATTAAACGGGAAAAGTATATTCTTGCTTCCTTGGTTTCATTATATGTACACCATTATGTACATAAATGAAATTGCTGAGTTTATCTAGCAAGCCGTGATTCGGCGGACAGTATATAGTAACGTAAATATGCTAACAATCATTGATCTGGACTAATTTCATCAAGTTTGCTGATTGTTAGCTTCGGTACAACTTATATAGCTTTTTTTAGTTGCTTTTTTTGCTGGCATTCTTCCTCCCACTTCATTACATCAGTAGCGAGGTATCTTTTCATTGTCCCGCCTTCAGAACTTAATGCTGGGGCTGGGAATGGAATCCCCCAAGGTGTGTTAATTTCCCACCGATTAAGTGTGCGTTTAGTAATATGAAACATCTCACACACATTGTTAGATGTCAGATATTTATCCACATTAGCCCTCCTTACTTTCCGCTTTAACTTCTAACTGGATGCCTTCATATGTGCCATCACCCCCACAATTCAGACAGTGTGTATATATGCCTAAACCATCCCCATCAGGACTAAAGTTTTCAAGTAATGAAACATCTATAAATTCAGTACCGCCAATTGGCTTCGTATGAATATGAGGGGCAAGGCCGTAATAGGGGAAAATGCATTCACCGTTCCCGTCATCACAAAAATTACATGTTTTAACTTTTAATCCACTCATCCTTTAGTTCCTCAACTCATTACGTTCTTTCTTCAATTGACGCAAAAGGTTGTGAAGAGTAACGGTTACAGCTTTATCTAGACTTTTGGTTGAATGAAACTCTGCTAGTTGAGACAGTGCTAAACCAAAAATGTGATATGCAAAAACTTTTGCAGCTTCCGGATTGTTTTTGAGAAGCTCCTCAGTACTTGGACAAATGATTTCTTCAAAAATATGAAGAGCCACCTGATCCGGAGTACCTTCAATACGGCTAGGGTTCAAATTAACTTCACCAATAACTTTGCTCATTGTTCAGCTCCCGATACGTTTGGCACACTATGAAAATGCATCCAATGTGAAGGTGGATCATTTTGATAGTTTGCCCATACGCTATTTAAATCCTCATCAATAGTCATATAGTCTTGTTCTGGGGTGACATCAGGAGCATCTGCCCAACAAATAAGTACCATTATGTCAGTAGGTGGCAATTCATCAGTCACGCTAATCCACGTTGGAACTTTGGATTTCATGAAATCTACGGCTTTCTTCCACATTGGAGCTAAGAAGTTCAATTGAAAACCTAGTTCAAAATTATAAGCACGATGCCCATGCTTCAAGCCTTTTTGGCGATCAAGATAAAGCACGAGTTTATAACTGCTTTGCTAATCAGTTGGAAAATTTGCTGAAAGGTGGTGCTTGATGTCATCAGTCAGCATTGCTGAATACCGCAAGTTATTTCCGATAAAGAAAAATAAAAAGCGGCGTTCAGCAAAGCAAGTTGCCAGACAACCAAGTGTGGGTGAAATGGTTCTGGCAACGCATTTAAGAGCATGCAAGATCGGTTTTGAACAGGAATATAAGTTCCATCCTGAACGCAAATGGAGAGCAGATTTTTTAATAAAGGGTACAAAGATTTTGATTGAGGTAGAAGGCGGGATCTGGAGCGGAGGCCGTCACACAAGAGGCAAGGGCTATTTAGGGGATATGGAGAAATACAACTCCGCAGCAATGATGGGTTTTACAGTTTTACGGTTCAGTACAGAGCAAGTGAAAGCAGGCGTGGCGATTAAACAAATTGAGCAATTGGTAGGTGAAAAATGAGTGCAGTTTTAAAAACCCAACAAATGGATTGGTCTAAATATACTATTGACGGTTGGTTAGAGCAGTTTGGCGCATGGTGTGAAACAGTTAGAATGAAAGGGGGTGATTTGCCAGATGGGCTTCATATCAATCAAATTTACTGGTTGATGCGTGAAGCTGGCAAAGAAGTACAAAAAAGTAAATCTTATATTCGATGTGAGATCAGTGATTATGAGGCGGATCAAATTCAAGCACTTTTACGAAGTCTATTAAATTCTGATAAAACAGATTTTACAACTAAGTTTGCATTAATTTGTTTAATTAAAAATAAGGTTGAAAATAAAGGATTGTTGAAGGTTGCTCAAGAAACAAACCAATCTAAAGCTCAGGTCGCAATTATGGTGAGTTGCGCTAGATTTTATTTATTAGGTCATGATAAAAGATTAAGACAAAATGGAGGTTCAAATGAAAACATACACTGTAAAACTATATGAAGGCGTTAGTCGGGAGAAAGTTAATGAAACTTTGAAATACTACCCTGATTATTTTGGTAAAATATCAATAATTACAAATGTAATTAATAATAAATTGCAATTAACACTAAAAGCATTTGAAGGAATCGACGTTATAACTGCCAATGATCTAATGATTAAAATCGTTGAACGTTTAAAAGCTTCTCAATTAGTAGAAAAGCATAATTTAGACTTGTTGACTGTCTAGACGCTTTATGGCATATTTTTGATATAGTGGACAAAGTTATAAGCGTTGCACCAATTTGTTTTAAAAGCTCACTTAATCGTGGGCTTTTAATTAGGATTTGAAAAAACATGAAATTTATCGTATATTAAACTTACTATATGATGTCTATTTCCATTATAGTGTTTTTCAGTTGAAAAGCTTAGTCCGTACTTTCCCCAAGGTACGGATTTTTTTTATTTTTTGCTATATAGTCCAGGCTGGTAAAAATGAATATCTGTGTTGGTGGTGAATTAGATGGGCAAGTGATCGAAAAAGAAGGCAGATTACTTAAGGCTTCTGACATTGATCCATCATTCAAAACTGAGTACTACAAGCAAGTTTTTAACCGTGACAACATTAATTATCATTTTTGGCTACCAATAGGGTCCAACTTGCATGAAATGTCAAAGCGAGTTTTGGATATTTTGAGAGCATCAAAAAATTAAGCTTAAAGTATATTGTAAATACATCTTCTAACTTGTATGATATGTCACAAATACTGCGCTGAAAGTTTTTTGTTTTTTGACCCGTTTCTTTTTAGAAGCGGGTTTTTTAATTTTTCTTTATGTATTTAAATTAGATGAAAGTATATGTTGCTTTTATTAGGTAGCTTATTGTTTACTTCGCATTAAAATTATTCTTTCTAAGAAGTTAATAAAATGAAAAATTATTTAATAGGGTTAGTTATTACTTTGGGTATTAGTGGATGTGTATCTATACCGTCCATAGACTTTTCGCAGCAAAAAGTTGAAAGGTTTAATCCAGTTAAAAATTGGATTAGTGTTGATACCGCTCCAGTCAAGGATATGCCAAATGGCAAAGAAATCTTTAAATTGAAAGGGGGAAGTGAAGTTTATGTATTCTGGTACCAAGATGAATGGGCGTTATTAAATCCAAATATGGATAGACAACAATGGATTGATACTAAATATTTGTGCAGTTTTGCTGGTTGTTATACTCCACCAGTCACCTATAGATATTCAAAAGGGAGTTTTGATAACAGGCAGCCTGTTTACTCAACTCCTCAAAGAGAATCAAAAGGCTATAATAATACTAGAACTAGAAGTTCTGCTACTACACGGACTCCAAGAAGTTATAGTAAAACGACTAATAACTCTTGTTACTGCACATCTGGAACTTATTGTGTTGGGCCTAGAGGTGGACATTACTGCCTTAATAGCACAGGTTCAAAAAGATATCTTCCACGATAAACTGTATAAGCTTTAAGAAGCTCTGCTAAATATCGATTATTGGCGGGGCTATTTAATTGTTAAGTATTTCTGTAAGATCTGAGTGTTGCTTTAAACAACAATAAACCTTAATGATCAGCGCAAAAGTCATAAGGGGAAAGCCTACTTGAAAGAGTAGGCTTTTTTTATGAGAAATCATTCAAGTTCAAGTTGATTGTCATCCTTAGTAACTTTTATTTTTAATTTTTTGTATTTGCGTTTGTTTGGATCTAAAGCGGAGTTTGATACTTCATCGGCAAATTTAGGATTCTGCATTAATTTGTAATAGGTTTTATACCCAATACGAATTCTAGTTGGTGGGCAGTCAGTTCTTTTTGAGTAATATTCAATCTGCGAATTTAATTCGTCTAAAAGTGTTTGGTGTTCCATTGTGTTATTGATTTTGGCAGTTAGGTAAACTAAGGATACTGTAATTTACAAAATCAAGCAGAAGTAATTGATACACATTGTGTTTATTGGTTGTAATGGTTAGTGCATTAATAAGATTAAATGTGACTTATTTAACAAAAAAAAGTGTTGAGTGAAATTTAATCAAAATGTCACATGGCTGGTTTAAATTATATTTATAAAAATAAAAATGATAGAAGATTGCAACGGACAATAACTATGCAAGCATGATTCTCAAACGATTGAATTAAGCTGACTCTAACAAGTTGGCTTTTTTTTAGCTATCGATTTTTAAATGTGCTAGCCGGGAAATACGGCAAAGCCTCACTATTGATTAGTGGGGGCTTTTTCTTTTTGTGTTAAGCTGATCTCCATAATTTTATGGATTAGTACAATGTTTATTTGCGTTGATGGTGAGCTCAATGGGCAAGTGATAGAAAAAAGGGGTGTTAAGAACAAAGATGTGTATAAATATTAGTAAATTATAAAATTATTAAATAAATTCAAATATTTAAATTAAAAATAAGTGATAAAACTTTAACAATATTTACGTACGTGATGAATTTAGTAACTCAAATAAACATTATTTTAGACGGATAATTATAAAAAACGGAGTACAAATGTCATGAATAAGAATGTAGAGCTAATAAATTACATTGATGTAGCTGAGACAGTTTACGAACGGGTATATGAAAATAATAAAATTTCAAATAATTTGATTGTTAATCTAAATCGCATTATGGCTGAGATAAAGAATCAAGCTGCAGAAAAAAGACTCAAATTGAAGTACAGCTCAATAGACTTTGAACATTGTTTAAGTTTGCCTTTAGCTGATCGCAAAATAAAAGTAGATTTAAGCCTTATACCTCATTTTGAAGATCGTGAAGAAAGTATTTTGTGGTTAACTAACTTTATTGGAAAAATTTGTGTGCCCAGAAAGATGCAAAGACAGAAAAAAAATCTTCATTAAGTACCTGTGAATTTTAGATGAACCGCCCTTAAAGCGGTTTTTTATTGCTAGTAGAATATTTAAGGTATCTTTTCTAATAGGCACATACTATTGAAGTGTATTTTATTTATTTTTTAGATTGAAAAGATTGCTATTTAAGTAATTTAAATATAAAAATCTTTATTGATTGAGAGTAGTTGTTATACAGGATATTTATAAGGATTTTAAAATGACAATTATCACATTGCTCGATGTTAAGACGAAGAAGAAGGTGATAGTTCGGTCCGTAATAGACCCAATAGCAAGAATAGACAAAAAAGGGAATATACAAATTATTCAAATTCATAAATGGCTATATGATGAATCTGGAGATTTCGTTGATGAAGACTTATATGAGGCACTCAACAATGGAGAAGTTGGAATATACATAACTTTGCAGTATATGATCATTAATATTGAAAATTAATTATTTTTTATTTTTAGTCAGTTTGAGTTCTTACTCTCTAGAGCCTAATGGTTACTACACATAAGACCTTATTAAGTATTACCTATTGATGGGCACATATTCTTTATAACTCTTGATAAGTAAAAAAATTATGTAGGCTAAAAATAAAACTATTTAAAAAGAAATCTTTATCTATTTAAATATGAATATTTGATATTTTTAATTCAATCCCTATTGCTAGTGCTTAAATATTATGCCAATATGAAGTTGGAGATATTTCCGAATAGATATTTCCTATTTCAGGTCTAAGCGTTTTTTTTCGCTAAGCCCATTTCTGAATAAAAATAGGAAGTGGGCTTTTTTATTTTTAAATATTTCAGTATTATCAGTGTGTTGCTTTAAGTAACACTAAACCTTATTGATCAGCGCAAATATCAAAAAAAGGGGGAGCTTGCCTACTAGGCAAGCTTTTTAAATTGATAATTTAAACACAATAATCCATTTTAAAGCTCAATAGAAAAATCAAACTTCCCTAGCTTTTATTCGTACTAATTTATTGAATATAATCGTTTTTATAATTTTTAAAATTTCCTTAAACTAAAAATGGAAAATTTCTTGTTGCAACATTGTTATAATAGGATTACCTTAAGAAAAATACTTTATAAAAATGAGGAGCTGCTGAAATGCCACAGTATCTCATGTTTGCGGAAAATATTTATAACAAAATTAAAGATGAGGAATTGTTTTCACATGACTGTATTGAAAATATGAACTTACTTATGACATGTATACGCAGAGAAATTGAGGGAACAGAATTTAAATTAAAATATAATTTTATTGATTTTGTTGAATTGTT
>NZ_JAKTIG010000076.1:0-3104 GCF_027855145.1 Acinetobacter sp. AOR18_HL | reverse complement strand
TGATCCTAGACAGTATCGTGGACAACAAATCCCTCTAAATTCTTAAAATATTTCTTCTCAAAGGCTTCAGGGCTTAACCAGCCATTTGCAGAATGTCTTCTGACCCGATTGTAATAAATCTCAATATAGTCAAACAAGACAGCATTCGCTTCTTTTCGAGTGGCAAACACACTGCCATGGACCACATGACCTTTCAATGTATGAAAGAAGCTTTCAGTCACTGCATTATCCCAACAGTTTCCACGTCTAGACATACTCTGAGTACAATCATTTGTCAGTAACAGCGCTCTAAAATCACGACTACAGTACTGTGAACCTTGGTCCGAATGAACCATAACACCAGTTGGATAACCCTGACGAGCCATTGCATAGTTAAACGTATCACACACCAACTGGCGGTCTATTCGATGGCTGGTTTGCCACCCCACGATACGACGACTAAATAGATCCAGCATCACACATAAATACAGCCAACCTTGCTTGGTACGGATATAGGTAATATCCGTTGTCCAAACCTTGTTAGGCTGAATGACTGTAAATTGACGCTCTAACAGATTGGGTGCTGTAGGCAAACGATGGTTTGAATCAGTCGTATGCTTGTATTTACGCGCAATCCTGCTGCGTAAACCCAGATTTTTCAGCATTCTTCCAACAGTGCGTTCACTCATGCTGTAACCTAAATCATGCATGTCATGTACCAATGAAGGTGCACCCAATCGTGCATGATGCTGCCAATATACGGCTTTTAAATCATTATATTTCTCTACCGTATTGGCCTGACGTTTTCGCCAGGCATAATAGCCTGAAGTGCTGACACCTAGGTATTTACAGGCAGAAGATACCGTGACTTCATTCATATCTAGATCTTGAATTACCGTGTACTTTTCTTGGCATGATCTGTTAGAAAGTACACATGCGCTTTTTTTAAGATGTCATTGGCTTCCTTGAGCTGTTTGACTTCTTTCTCTAATTCCAAGATCCGCTGTTGTTCTGGTGAAAGTTGACGTTTGCTTGAACCCACTGGATTGGTTTCACGAATCCATTTGTCTAAAGTTGAATAACCCACACCTAATTTCTGGGCGATTGCAGCTATAGGCTCGTGTGAGTTTGAAAGTGCATAATCAATTGCTTGCTGTTTAAATTCAGCACTAAAACGTTTGGCCATTTCTTGGATCTCCAAAGTTAACGTTACGTTATCTTTAGAGGGAAGTACTGTCCATTATTTTGGCTAGGATCAAGGTATTAAACGAATTGCTTCCTCTTCTTCAGCTTGATCAATAAAATCAGTCGGTGGAAATGGTCTTATTTGCTCCATCTTCAATTCTCGCTAATTCACTTTTTATCCAGTTGATGACATATCCCGACAAAATAGAATCTGGATGAAAGCGCTCTATTTTGTAACCCATCTCTTCAGCATGATCATATCGATCAAGACTCCATGCTTTATTTGACAGCTTTCCACCACGCCCACCAGACCAGGGACCACCCTCAATTTCAATGAGCAAACGCAATTTCACTATATGAAAATCAAAGCGCCAGTGTTTGGTATGGATCGGCTGAAACTTACTTTCAAATCCAATCGCCAAATCCTCAAGCTCTTCCTTAAGTGTTGCCTCAGCCTCGAGATATTTTTGCTTCGCCTTAGGCAATGGCCGGCTTTTAGGTTTAGTTTTAGGTTCTTTTTTCCGAGTAAGCCAAAAGTATTCTGTAGAATCCATTATTCTCACCCAAAAAAAACCGCCCTAAGGCGGTGGCTAAACTCACAGGCAATATAGTATTACTTCTTAAAAGTTGCCTTATAAAGCTTTGAATTAAAGTAATCCGTAATTTCTTTACCTTCGTTTTGAATTTTTTCCTCATTTAAGGGTAAAAAATCTAATTCAAATTTCAAGCTCATATACTCTGGAATAAACTTCTTTATAGGCGGAGGTGGTTTAGGTCCACCTTCTGTAATTTTTTCGATTAATCCAGCTAACCATAAAATATACTCACCTTCTGAATTATGAGGAGGAATCAAACTCACATCTATTTTTACTTTACATTCATCTAATGGTCTACTGAACAATTCAACAAAATCAATAAAATTATATTTTAATTTAAATTCTGTTCCCTCAATTTCTCTGCGTATACATGTCATAAGTAAGTTCATATTTTCAATACAGTCATGTGAAAACAATTCCTCATCTTTAATTTTGTTATAAATATTTTCCGCAAACATGAGATACTGTGGCATTTCAGCAGCTCCTCATTTTTATAAAGTATTTTTCTTAAGGTAATCCTATTATAACAATGTTGCAACAAGAAATTTTCCATTTTTAGTTTAAGGAAATTTTAAAAATTATAAAAACGATTATATTCAATAAATTAGTACGAATAAAAGCTAGGGAAGTTTGATTTTTCTATTGAGCTTTAAAATGGATTATTGTGTTTAAATTATCAATTTAAAAAGCTTGCCTAGTAGGCAAGCTCCCCCTTTTTTTGATATTTGCGCTGATCAATAAGGTTTAGTGTTACTTAAAGCAACACACTGATAATACTGAAATATTTAAAAATAAAAAAGCCCACTTCCTATTTTTATTCAGAAATGGGCTTAGCGAAAAAAAACGCTTAGACCTGAAATAGGAAATATCTATTCGGAAATATCTCCAACTTCATATTGGCATAATATTTAAGCACTAGCAATAGGGATTGAATTAAAAATATCAAATATTCATATTTAAATAGATAAAGATTTCTTTTTAAATAGTTTTATTTTTAGCCTACATAATTTTTTTACTTATCAAGAGTTATAAAGAATATGTGCCCATCAATAGGTAATACTTAATAAGGTCTTATGTGTAGTAACCATTAGGCTCTAGAGAGTAAGAACTCAAACTGACTAAAAATAAAAAATAATTAATTTTCAATATTAATGATCATATACTGCAAAGTTATGTATATTCCAACTTCTCCATTGTTGAGTGCCTCATATAAGTCTTCATCAACGAAATCTCCAGATTCATCATATAGCCATTTATGAATTTGAATAATTTGTATATTCCCTTTTTTGTCTATTCTTGCTATTGGGTCTATTACGGACCGAACTATCACCTTCTTCTTCGTCT
>NZ_JAKTIG010000075.1:0-4320 GCF_027855145.1 Acinetobacter sp. AOR18_HL | reverse complement strand
TTTCTAGGACGAGTATTCAGTGACATGGCAACTTGATTTAAATAATGCTGATCTGCCTGATTTAAATCAATCCCTTTAGGTAAATATTGCCTAATTAAACCATTCATATTTTCGCATGTGCCTTTTTGCCAAGGTGAATGTGGGTCACAGAAATATACATCTATGCCTAAATCTTCTTCGAGTATTTTATGTTCTGACATCTCGCGTCCACGGTCATAGGTCAACGTTTTACGCAGTTCTGCAGGTAAATATTTCAGAGCTTCAGTTAAAGCCTTGCGCACTGATTCTGCCTTTGCATCAGGTAATGTTGCCAAGATACAGAGCCGTGTATTTCGTTCAATAAGTGTTGCTATCGAACTTTTATTGTCTTTACCTTTAATTAAATCAGCTTCCCAATGACCCGGTATTTTTCTTTCTTGAACTTCGGCTGGGCGCTCATGAATAGTTTTAATATCCTGTAATATAGAATCTTTTTTAGGTTCACCGTTAGCTTTTCGCTTTTTATTTTCATGACGCAGACAGGATAATAAGTCTTTTTTCAACTCACCCTTGGGTAATGCTCGTATCGTTGAATAAATCGTTGTATGGCTTACATTCATTGTTTGATCCAAATCAGGAAATGTCTTTAAACGCTTTGCTATTTGCTGAGGAGACCATAAACAACGGATCGCTTCAACAATAAATTTCCAGAGGATTGAATCGATTTTGAGTTTTCTGTGACCACGTCTACGTCTAGCGAAGGTGTTATCAGAAGCATATCGAGCTTGATAAACGTCATTGATGCTATTTCTTTTAAGCTCACGATAGATCGTACTAGGATGTCTTTTAATGAGTTCAGCAAATTTTCTGGCTGAAAAGCCTTCTTTTCTTGACTCAAGCATTAATGCAGTACGATCTTCAAAGTTAAGATGATGGTATGACAATTTTATATACTCCATAAACCCTTTAAATTAATTAGGTGGTTTATGTCGCACTTCAAGTTTTACTCTGCCAAGCTATACGGATATTATTGCTATTGGTATGACTGGGTATAGGAATGAAAGTGGAAAAATTATTCATGAAATAGGTGTTTATTATGTTTCTAAATCCAATTTAGGTGCAGGACAAAAAGTAGGTGTATATTCAGATTTTTCTTTTTTAGCTCCACAGCATTTTGATGATTTTATTGAAAAAGTCAAAACACTAAGTTTATCTCAAGAGGATTTAGATCGGCTTAAAGCACAACGTGAACGTGAAATTGATATTAGTCTGGTTAAATTAAATAATGATATTTATCATAATGAAAAAGGGCTTGGAGAGAATGACCGCGTTTATCTTGTTGCAGCATCTATTATTGCTACACTTGGTATACCAGGAAAAGTTGCACCTTTAGAAAAGTCAGATTTGAAATCTTTAAATGAAGTAGGTAACCGTGATGGTGATATTATAATAAGAAAAATAAAAGCTTTTTTGAAAGAAAAAGAAATTCCGGAAGAAAAGAAAAATTTAATTGTTAGGACATTGGAGAACACGCTTACAACAGAAAACATTAATAAAGTTCAAAGTGGAGAGAGTCAGCTTAAACGTGTCTTTTCTAAAATTGTAGATGATTTAGGTATATATTATAAGATTGGTTTAACAACTGATTTCACTGGTAAGCTCTTCAATGAAATGTATGGGTGGTTGGGTTTTTCTCAAGATAAACTAAATGATGTAGTATTAACACCCTCTTATATAGCAACTTTACTTGTAAGATTAGCTAGAGTTAATAAAGACTCGTATGTATGGGATTTTGCTACTGGTTCAGCTGGCCTATTAGTTGCAGCAATGAATGAAATGTTAGTTGATGCAAAAAAGAAAATTACCTCCCCAGATGAACTTTATCAAAAAGAGATAGAAATTAAAGCTGAACAACTTCTAGGTCTAGAACTGCTTTCAAGTGTTTATATGTTGGCAATTTTAAATATGATTTTAATGGGAGATGGTAGCTCTAATATTTTAAATAAAGACTCATTAAATGATTTTGATGGGAAATATGGATTTGGTGATACAGATAAAAAGTTTCCGGCCGATGCGTTTGTACTAAACCCGCCTTATTCAGTTAATGGCAATGGAATGAATTTTGTGGAAAAAGCACTGGGTATGATGGAAAAAGGCTATGCAGCTATTATCATACAAGGCTCAGCAGGTTCTGGTAAAGCTATTGAATATAATAAAAGAATTTTGAAAAAAATACCCTAGTAGCAAGTATAAAAATGCCAATAGATTTATTTATAGGTAAAGCAAACGTTCAGACTTATATATATGTTTTTAAAGTTAATGAACCTCATCATCCAGATGAAATGGTAAAATTTATTGATTTTTCCAATGATGGGTATACGAGAACTAACCGTAAAAAGGCGAGTAATAATCTTAAAGATACTGATAATGCCAGAGAACGTTATGATGAGTTGGTGAAATTAGTCCGTTTTGGGAGAAGTCAACTTAAAATTTTGAGTAATAATGAATATCATGAAAATACTATAGATCCTGAAAATGGAGCGGATTGGAATCAAATAGCACCTATAGATACTAAGCCAACAATTGAGGATTTCAAAAAAACTGTTGGAGATTACTTAGCATGGGAAATTAGTAGTCTTATTAAAGGAAATATTAAGGAGAATAGTAAACTGGGAAAGTAGATACCTTGCTTAACCATAAACTAGCTGGGGTTAAGTGGGGAGAGTTTAAAATAGGTGAGCTGTTTGAAATAGGGACAGGTTCCCTTTTATCAAATAATGAATTAAAGATAGGCATGATACCAAGAATTTCAGCTAAGTCTGATAATAATGGAATATTAGGTTATTTTGATACAACTAATATTGAACATGCAAGACACTTTCAAAATTTTATAACAGTGAATTTTTTTGGTTCTGATGGAGGTATTTTTTTTCATCCATATATTGCTAGTGTTGAGATGAAAGTACATACTTTAAAAATTAATCATGTAGATATGAATAAAAAAAGTGGAAACTTTATAGCTTGTGCATTAAAACCAGCTTTAAAAGGGTTTGGATATGGGACTCAATGATGTGTGCTGAAAAAACAGGAGGTTTTAACTTGGTAAACTAAACACACTCATCAGGAGTTTACCATGAGCAAGAAACACAAGACTTACACCACAGAATTTAAAGCTGAAGCCATCAAATTAATTGAAGCCAATCAAGGCAATGTCTCGGAAACAGCTAGACAACTTAGCATTTCAATGCAAACTCTTTCAAATTGGAATACCAAAGCAAAGGCTGGAACTTTAGCAGGTACAAAACAGTATTCACCTGATCTAAACGCTCTACTCGAAGAAAATAAAAAACTCAAACAACAGCTCAAAATAGCTGAAATGGAACGTGAATTTTTAAAAAAGGCAGCAGCGTACTTTGCCAAAGAAAGTCAGTAAGGTACGCCTATATGAAACAAAAAAGATATTCTTTTCCAATTACCTTAATGGCTCGATTACTTCATGTTTCAGTTTCATGTTTTTATGATTGGCTCAAGAGAGGCGTGAGCAAAAGAACGATTCAACGAAATCAACAGACGATATTGGTGAAAATAGCCCATGAGGAGACAAGGCAGAGCTATGGTTATATTCGATTAACCAAATACTTACAAGCTCAGGGCATAAAAATGAGTATGTACGCTGTACGTCAGATAAAAGCGCTGAACCACCTGTATTGTAAGCGACACAAGCGTTTTAAAAGGACTACGAATAGTGACCATAATCGAGCGATCTATGAAAACCTGCTGGAGCAACAATTCTCAATGACTAGACCAAATCAAGCATGGTCAAGTGATATTACGTACATATGGACTGTTGAAGGATGGCTGTACTTAGCAGCGGTAAAAGACCTTTACACGAAACAAGTGGTTGGCTATAGCTTAAATGAGCGCATGACAGCACAGCTTGTTTGTAATGCGCTAAATATGGCTATTCACAATCAAAAACCAACCAAAGAACTGATTGTGCATTCAGACAGAGGAAGTCAATATTGCAGCCATGAATATCGAAATATACTTGAGCAATATGGTTTTCAAGGTTCAATGAGCAAGCGCGGAGACTGTTACGATAATGCACCGATTGAAAGCTTTTGGGGAATACTGAAAAATGAGTTAGTGCATCATTACAACTATCAAACCAGAGAAGAAGCCAAAGCAGATATTATAAAATACATTGAATTATTTTATAATCATCGAAGAATTCAAAAGGGTTTGGGTTTTAAGACACCAAATCAAATGGCCGAAGACTTTTATAAGTTGGCTGCCTAGAATCTCCCAAGGGAAAGTCTCCTGATAATTCAGCGTATATCA
>NZ_JAKTIG010000074.1:0-8217 GCF_027855145.1 Acinetobacter sp. AOR18_HL | reverse complement strand
TAAGCTCCATCGGTATAGACGGAGTCAACTCTCTCATCTTGTGGAATCTGATCGAGTAAATCACCAAGTACCTGTGAATCACTCACATTGTTGGTTGTGAGCTGAACAGCGCGTATTTGTAAGGTTTTAGCATCTATACCCATATGTAATTTACGCCATTGGCGACGATATTCAGACTGATGTTTTTTACGCTTCCATTCACCCTCACCTAAGAATTTCAGACCTGTAGAGTCAACGATTAGATACAGTCCATCACAACTTTTTTGATAGCTAATCACAATATCAATATGCTGTTGTCGTCTACAAATTGTAGTGTAGTCTGGCGCTATCCAATTTAACCCACAAAGATGGATGAGACTTTGAACAAAGCCAGTGACCATGCGTAAAGACAATCGGAAGAGAGATTTAATCATTAGGCAGCATTGGATAGCTGCGTCGGAGTAAGTTTGATTTCGTCCTTGTTTGCCTTTTGATGGGGCATACCATTGCGTAGCAGGATCAAACCAAATGGCAATATTTCCACGATTAATGAGAGCTCGGTTATATGAAGACCAATTGGTTGTGCGATAAATTTTAGGTGTCGACTTATTCATTTGAAAATTATATTGTGGAATAAGCCTTTAGAGATAGGTTTGTGCAACAAAGCCATTGCCAATTATATGTTCCATAACAAGGATTTCCCTGTTTTGAATAACCATGAGGTCTATGTTCATGAGATTTAAATCCACTTTCATCAAGATAGATGATTGGGTGTTGATACCTTAATCGGTTTAAATCTTTTAAATACTGCTCTCTGAGTTCTGTTTTTGCTTTCGGGTGCAGTAAGGTCTTTTTTTAACTGTGATATTTAGATCCTTGAGCGCATCTCCAATTGTAGAAATACCACAACCAAAACGAGCAGCGCGTTCATATTGATAATCATCAGGATATTGCTCAACATCTGCACGTAAGGCATCATCATCAACTTTAGATGGTTTTCTTGGTCGAGTTCTTTTTATTTCGATTCGCTTTTTTCCATTCGACAATTGTATTTTTATCAATTTCGAAGTGCTGAGCAACCGCTCGAATAGATTGGCCTTCTTCAAGCTTGGCTAATATTTTCTTTCTAAAATGTATTGGATAACTCATATCGGTATTGTATTGGTTTTTTTGCGTGCTTACTATATGGACACGGGTGCGGCGATGAGGTGCTCAAGCACTTTGCTGCACGGTTGAGGGAACACATTCGCGCAACCGACATGGCTGCCCGGATTGGGGGGAGGAATTCGCTGTGTTGTTGGAAGCGGCATCGATTGAAGACGCCCAAGTATGGGCGGAGCGATTTCGTCAAGACGTTGCGACGACAGCGGTGGTGTGTGGAGAGGTGTCGATCAGCTATAGCGCCAGCATGGGGGTGGCCCCCCTTGACGTCTGCTTAAACTCTTCCGAGCAGGTGATGCAGCAGGCGGACAGCGCGCTCTACCAGGCAAAAAGACAAGGGCGCAACCAAGTTGTGGGCGCACAAGTATTTCAGAATTGAGAGGAATGGCGATGAAGGAAAAGCAACCGGACCCGATCAAAACATTTCGTGCCCAATGGGCAGTGATGACGTTCTACGAGCGCTTCGAACAGGTGATCGCGCTCGCGCTGTCCGCAATCATTGCCGTGATCATCGTGGTCTCGCTGCTGCAGCTGATCTCGATCGTCTTCAGCCTGCTGGTCATCGATGCGTTCAATCCGCTCGATCACAAGGTCTTCCAGACCGTGTTCGGCATGATCATGACGCTGCTCATCGCCATGGAGTTTAAGCATTCCATCGTGCGGGTGGCCTTGCGCCGCGATAGCATCATCCAAGTCAAGACGGTGATCCTGATCGGGCTGATCGCCCTGGCGCGCAAGTTCGTGATCCTCGACCCGGAGACCAGCCCCGCCAAGATCGCGGCGCTCGCAGGCGCGATGCTGGCCCTCGGGGCGACTTACTGGCTGCTGCGCGAGCGCGATGACCGGGCCGCTGGGGAAAGCCCAAATGAGCCATCGTGATCGGCGCCACGCGCAGGCTGCCGGCGCGCGGCATCGCTGGCTCAATCGCCTGCAAACCGCGCTGTTGGTGCTGACCCTGCTCGGGATTGCCGCCGTCGCCGGCAGCCTGCTGTTGGGTGACAGCGCTCTGTGGCTGGCGCTGGCGGCCGCGGGGTTCACCCTGCTGCTCGAACCGGCGGCGGCTTCCGGGCTGACCCTGCGGCTGTATGGCGCACGCCCTCTGCACCCGAATGAAGCGCCCGATCTTTGGGCTGTGTTGCGCGAACTGGCGGCGCGGGCCGGGTTGCCTGCCGTGCCGGTACCGCACTACGTGCCCAGCGGGGTCGTCAACGCCTTCGCCACCGGTACGAAGCATCACGCGGCCATCGCGCTGACCGACGGTCTGCTGCGTAGCCTCACGCTCCGCGAGTTGACCGGCGTGCTCGGCCACGAAATCGCGCATATTGCGAACGAGGATTTGCGTGTCATGGGGCTGGCCGATTCCATCAGCCGGCTCACCCATCTTCTGGCCTTGTTGGGGCAAATCATGCTCCTCTTCAGCCTGCCGGCCTTACTGTGGGGCACAGTCGCTATCCAGTGGCCGGCGCTGCTGTTGCTGGCCGTTTCGCCGCAGCTCGCGCTGCTGGCGCAACTGGGTTTGTCGCGGGTGCGCGAATTCGACGCCGACCGGCTCACCGCCGAATTGACCGGCGACCCACAGGGATTGGCTTTGGCGCTCGCCAAGATCGAGCGGGAGAGTCGCGCCTGGCTGCTGCCCGGATGGGGCAACCCGGAACCCTCCTGGTTGCGCACGCATCCGGCGACGACAGAGCGCATCCAACGCTTGCGGGAATTGGCTGATTCGATGGCACCGCAACCGCTTCATTCCAGCCCATTTCTGCCGGACATCCCCTTGGCGCCACGCCCACCGCGTTGGCGCGCCAGCGGTGTCTGGCGCTGATTTCAACAAGGAGAATGGCATGACCTACCCCGATCTCAACAGCCGCCCGGCGCCGGACCGATTCATCCGGCGCTGGCTCGTCATCACTGGCTGCATCGCCGCACTCATGCTGCTGTGGCAGTTCTTGCCTGCCATCGAAGCCTGGTTCAGTCCGCGCGAAGCGGCCGAGCGCACGGTGACACCGCGTGGTGATCTGGCGGCAGACGAGCAGACCACCATCCAACTGTTCGAGAAATCGCGCGGGTCGGTGGTTTACATCACCACGGCGCAACTGGTGCGTGACGTCTGGTCGCGCAATGTCTTTTCCGTGCCGCGCGGCACCGGCTCCGGCTTCATCTGGGACGATGCCGGCCACGTGGTGACCAACTTCCACGTCATCCAGGGGGCATCGTCTGCCACGGTCAAACTGGCCGACGGTCGCGATTATCAGGCTGCGCTGGTGGGCGCCAGCCCCGAGCACGACATCGCCGTGCTCAAGATCGGCGTCGGCTTCAAGCGCCCGCCAGCTGTGCCGGTGGGCACCAGTGCCGACCTCAAGGTCGGGCAGAAAGTGTTCGCTATCGGCAATCCCTTCGGATTGGACTGGACGCTCACCACCGGCATCGTCTCGGCGCTCGACCGCACCCTCGACGGCGAAGGGGGCGGGCCTGCCATCGATCACCTGATCCAGACCGACGCCGCTATCAACCCCGGCAACTCCGGCGGCCCGCTGCTCGATTCGGCTGGGCGGCTGATCGGCATCAACACCGCCATCTACAGCCCTTCGGGCGCGTCCGCTGGCATCGGTTTCGCTGTGCCGGTGGATACCGTCATGCGCGTGGTGCCGCAACTCATAAAGACCGGCAAGTACATCCGTCCGGCGCTGGGCATCGAGGTGGATGAGCAGCTCAACGCGCGTCTGCAGGCGCTGACCGGTAGTAAGGGCGTATTCGTATTGCGCGTGACGCCGGGCTCGGTGGCGCACAGGGCCGGGCTCGTCGGCGTCGAGGTCACCGCAGGCGGCATCGTGCCCGGCGATCGCGTTATCAGCATCGACGGTATCGCCGTCGACGACGTCACCACATTACAGGCCCGGCTAGACGACAAGAACGTTGGAGATGTTGTGGTCTTGTTAGTGGAGCGGGCCGGCAAGACTCGCGAGATGCTTGTGGAACTACAACCGGGAGTTTGATGGAAAGTGGGTCATGGATCTGCACAGCGAAGCAGTCAAGCGACTTCAGCCTTGCGCCGAACTACGAGCCCTAGCTAGTGCAGTGGGGGGAAGGCTGTTTAGGTTAAATGGATATAAGGGAGTCATTTTTGATTGTGTTTTTAAAAGAAGATGTTGATTTTTTTGGGTAAGCATTTAGGGCGTCCAAGGGTTGGAGCAGTTGGCACGGATGAGAGAGCTCAATGCTCGCTAGGGATTGGATCTATGTGTTTTTTCTGACTGACTGCTTACGTGTTGGAACGGGCAACATCGGAAAAGGATGAATTTTTATTTTCACCATTTACCGTATTTTTCGAGCCTGGGCGAAAATTAGGATGATACTTTAGCGCCCTTAATCATTCTCCCATGAAAGGCAAAACGATCCAGTCTCGGGTGTAAGTGCTCACAACATACTGATATAAAATGGATTTTTTATGAATAGGAGAGCGCGCGACGTTTCTCTCTGTTTTTAGGGTTAGGATGAAACTTAACCTTGGTGAAAGATGTGACCAAGATTATGACTAGATTAATAAGTCTTTATTTTTAAAGACTTATTTTATATTTTCTTTTAGTCATAATTTTAGTCATAAAATATAGAAAAACTAGATCAAAATACAACCAAATAAGTCATAAAAAACCGATTCCATTTTAAATCTATGGTTCAAATCGATAAAGCATTTGGTTCATTTCAATTATTAGATTAAAACAAGGCTCATGTCGAACACCAAACTTTTAGGTCAGCTCTTGTTGTTTTCTTTATGTACGATTCAGTACATGCTAATAACTTTGATATCTCTTCGGTAATAACTGATTTACTTAAGCCGGGCTGAACAATTGTTACCTCTAATTTAATTGGCATCGTATTTGCCATATTTCTATATTTTTCTAAGTCAGCTAACTCACCTTTTACAAATCTACTAAAACCTTCAGATAGCCATTTATTGTTACGACCGTTGATATGTTTGAATAAGTGTTTTAGACCCGCATGTTTCCAACGTATAGAACGCTGAGCTTGTCCACAAACTTCATACATATCAGCTAATCTTCGACCAGCTTCAGGCGAACTTGAATATTTACAATGATATAAACTTAGAATTATTTCGTTATTCTCTTGTCTTAAAGCGACTAGATCAGCAATTTCACCACTGCCATCATCATTAATTATTATTTCAAATTGATCTTGAATCATACTCAAAGTTTGAAATTGGACAGTATTTTTAGTTTGGGCTTTCCCCATTGATTCTTTAGTAATATCTACAGTCCAATTAATTTGATTCAAACCATCTACATCGAAGGTATTGTCTATTAAATTTATTTGGATCAAATAACAGTTATAACTCATTGAACCATCAACATAATGGATCCTAACTGGATCTTTCACCATTTTTTCCTCGAAAGAAATAGTTGAACTATGAGTCTTAATAGATATTAAACTTCCTTCAACATGTTCATACATGTAGCCTGAGGGAAATTGATCTGAAATATTTAAGCGATATAAACCAAAGAGATCTTCTGTATAGATTTTTATATAAAGTTGCTCAGATTCATCCTTAAAAACGTTTAGATCAGCTAAAAACAAAGGAATTTCTGTCTGATCAAACAAAATATTTACTAGACTTCCTTCATAAATCATTTTTCAATCAATTTAATTGTTTATCTTTCACCCAATCTAAATTGTATATGCCAGCAAGTAAATTAAACCGTAGGTTTAATCTTTTACGACGATTTCTATATACACAAGATAAAATCTTAAAACATTTCATCCTTCCAAATACATGCTCTACTTGAATTCGTCTACGACCAATCTCTCTATTTAACTTTTTTAATTCAGAATCTAGTTTTTCAGTTTTCTTTGCTTTAGATGGCATGAGGCATCCAAAACCCAATTTCTTTATCCCTAAATAACCCTTATCAACGATAAAAAAGGGCCTAAATTTTAATTTCCTCATGCTTTTTTTAAATATTTTAAAATCATGCATGCTTCCATGACTTCCACATACACTCAGTATTTCACCTGTTGTATAGTGCATAGATAACTGAAATTTAAAGGTATGTCGCTTTTTTTTACCGCTATACCATTTCTTCTGTTTTTTTTGGACGTTGAACTAATATTTCAGTGGCATCAATCACAACAACTTCCCAATCCACTTCATCTCGATTAGGAAGTTGTTTTGGCAAGTTGAATTTTCCAGAACGGATTAAGGTATCTTCAATAACACGTGTGATACGAATTGCACTCGTTTCAGATACACCGTAACTCATACCAAGATGGAAAAATGTTCGATATTCTCTCCAATATTCTATACATAAGAGCAAACGATCTTCCAACGGTAATTTATGCGGTCGTCCTTTACCAATATGACGAGGTAAATGCTTATTTAGCTCGGCCAACATGAGGTTAAATGTAGCCCAACTAACACCGGTAAGCCTACGAAACTTAACGTTTGATAATTTTTGAATATCTTTGAATTTCATCCAAGGATTATCTCTTGAATTAAATAATTTTGCTGATTAATTTGATCAAATAAATTGTACGTTTTTTGATTTATGACGGAAGTCTACTTTATCTTCAAATGCATTTTGTAGCGTTTCTCCCCATTCTGCAAACAGAGGGTAATATTTATACGCTTTATTAATTCGAATTGGTTTTAGAAAGTCTTTAACTAAATTATTCACATCTATTTCATCTTCAGAGTGAATTTTATCCCAAGCATTCTGACTCCATTCTTGCCAATCAACAAGATTCCCTGCTTTTGGTGACCAAATCTTTCCTTTCTTTTGTGAACATCCCCAAATGATATACGCTGAATTATCAGGAGACTTTCCCTTGGGAGATTCTAGGCAGCCAACTTATAAAAGTCTTCGGCCATTTGATTTGGTGTCTTAAAACCCAAACCCTTTTGAATTCTTCGATGATTATAAAATAATTCAATGTATTTTATAATATCTGCTTTGGCTTCTTCTCTGGTTTGATAGTTGTAATGATGCACTAACTCATTTTTCAGTATTCCCCAAAAGCTTTCAATCGGTGCATTATCGTAACAGTCTCCGCGCTTGCTCATTGAACCTTGAAAACCATATTGCTCAAGTATATTTCGATATTCATGGCTGCAATATTGACTTCCTCTGTCTGAATGCACAATCAGTTCTTTGGTTGGTTTTTGATTGTGAATAGCCATATTTAGCGCATTACAAACAAGCTGTGCTGTCATGCGCTCATTTAAGCTATAGCCAACCACTTGTTTCGTGTAAAGGTCTTTTACCGCTGCTAAGTACAGCCATCCTTCAACAGTCCATATGTACGTAATATCACTTGACCATGCTTGATTTGGTCTAGTCATTGAGAATTGTTGCTCCAGCAGGTTTTCATAGATCGCTCGATTATGGTCACTATTCGTAGTCCTTTTAAAACGCTTGTGTCGCTTACAATACAGGTGGTTCAGCGCTTTTATCTGACGTACAGCGTACATACTCATTTTTATGCCCTGAGCTTGTAAGTATTTGGTTAATCGAATATAACCATAGCTCTGCCTTGTCTCCTCATGGGCTATTTTCACCAATATCGTCTGTTGATTTCGTTGAATCGTTCTTTTGCTCACGCCTCTCTTGAGCCAATCATAAAAACATGAAACTGAAACATGAAGTAATCGAGCCATTAAGGTAATTGGAAAAGAATATCTTTTTTGTTTCATATAGGCGTACCTTACTGACTTTCTTTGGCAAAGTACGCTGCTGCCTTTTTTAAAAATTCACGTTCCATTTCAGCTATTTTGAGCTGTTGTTTGAGTTTTTTATTTTCTTCGAGTAGAGCGTTTAGATCAGGTGAATACTGTTTTGTACCTGCTAAAGTTCCAGCCTTTGCTTTGGTATTCCAATTTGAAAGAGTTTGCATTGAAATGCTAAGTTGTCTAGCTGTTTCCGAGACATTGCCTTGATTGGCTTCAATTAATTTGATGGCTTCAGCTTTAAATTCTGTGGTGTAAGTCTTGTGTTTCTTGCTCATGGTAAACTCCTGATGAGTGTGTTTAGTTTACCAAGTTAAAACCTCCTGTTTTTTCAGCACACATCA
>NZ_JAKTIG010000073.1:0-3599 GCF_027855145.1 Acinetobacter sp. AOR18_HL | reverse complement strand
TTTCTAGGACGAGTATTCAGTGACATGGCAACTTGATTTAAATAATGCTGATCTGCCTGATTTAAATCAATCCCTTTAGGTAAATATTGCCTAATTAAACCATTCATATTTTCGCATGTGCCTTTTTGCCAAGGTGAATGTGGGTCACAGAAATATACATCTATGCCTAAATCTTCTTCGAGTATTTTATGTTCTGACATCTCGCGTCCACGGTCATAGGTCAACGTTTTACGCAGTTCTGCAGGTAAATATTTCAGAGCTTCAGTTAAAGCCTTGCGCACTGATTCTGCCTTTGCATCAGGTAATGTTGCCAAGATACAGAGCCGTGTATTTCGTTCAATAAGTGTTGCTATCGAACTTTTATTGTCTTTACCTTTAATTAAATCAGCTTCCCAATGACCCGGTATTTTTCTTTCTTGAACTTCGGCTGGGCGCTCATGAATAGTTTTAATATCCTGTAATATAGAATCTTTTTTAGGTTCACCGTTAGCTTTTCGCTTTTTATTTTCATGACGCAGACAGGATAATAAGTCTTTTTTCAACTCACCCTTGGGTAATGCTCGTATCGTTGAATAAATCGTTGTATGGCTTACATTCATTGTTTGATCCAAATCAGGAAATGTCTTTAAACGCTTTGCTATTTGCTGAGGAGACCATAAACAACGGATCGCTTCAACAATAAATTTCCAGAGGATTGAATCGATTTTGAGTTTTCTGTGACCACGTCTACGTCTAGCGAAGGTGTTATCAGAAGCATATCGAGCTTGATAAACGTCATTGATGCTATTTCTTTTAAGCTCACGATAGATCGTACTAGGATGTCTTTTAATGAGTTCAGCAAATTTTCTGGCTGAAAAGCCTTCTTTTCTTGACTCAAGCATTAATGCAGTACGATCTTCAAAGTTAAGATGATGGTATGACAATTTTATATACTCCATAAACCCTTTAAATTAATTAGGTGGTTTATGTCGCACTTCAAGTTTTACTCTGCCCACCATTAGAGAAATTTGCTCAGCTTGTTGATTATCATATGGCTTTTGAAACTGTCGCACCTCATGTTTGAATTCGCCCAGTATAAGCAATAGAGAACGCGGTAAAAATCAGTAAGAAAATGAATGTATCGCCAAAGCTAATTTCTGAAGGGATATAGCCAATTGTTAAAAGGTATGCAACTAAGCACAACACTCCTATTGCAATTATCGCTTTAGTCATTGTCAGCGCAACTTCATGCCACTGCCCCAGATTACTTAAAAATCTCGTTATTAAGTTGTTCATTTGATCTAACCAAATTTTATAAATTTATTCAAAAATCAATGATTACCCTTTCTTAAATCGCTCCCCAGCGGAGTAATCATGTTTTGAAATTTCCCCAAATTTCAGAGTATGTCCCTGCATACTGTTTAGCTAGTTATTCCCTTGCGTATATACACATAATATTGCACTTTTTAAAAGACAAAATTGAAGTCATATGTTATAGGACTCTATTAAAAAAAATTACTATAACTTATCCCTACATCATTTTAAAAAATTTTATATACTTATTTTCCTTATAAGCCCCTATATTTTATTTAAATAAAATATAGGGGAGGTTCTAGATTACCAATTATCATTTTTAAGATTATTAATATAAACCAAAATATCTTTCACTATCATTTTTTGAATCGCACCAATAAAATTTCTCATAAAATTATAATCTATCTGTTGATTAATCACAGGAAGTGAGATTTTATCTTTTTGTATTTTTTTATGACTAATACTATCACCCCATGAGTATTTATACCCTAAGCTTTTTTTAATACAAGTCGCGATAAATAAATAATTTAATTTATCTCAATATGAATTTTGCTTTAGTTTTAAAGTTAAGTTATGACTATCATTTGAAAAAAAGTCTTTCTCTTGATACGTAACAACAAATGTTTTCCCCCCTATAAAAATACATCCGCCTTCTTCCAGATACTTTAAATCATAAGAAATATAACTACTTACACCATTATTTTCACTACTAGCACATAAGTACGGAATAATGCCACTATCTTGAATAATATCTCTCGATAAAATATTACTAGTATTCTTGATATTAAAAATATCTATTATATTAAAATCTTCAAATTTTAAATTTTCAAAATCTTTGAGAGCTTCTTTTTCTTCACTAGTTAAATCACAATCTTTAAAATCATTTAAATTTAAATAATCCTCAAGATCATCAATATATATTTTTCTTAGATCTGAAATAAAACTTTCTATAAATTCAAAATCTATCTGACTATCCTTTATTGGTAATTGAATCTTAAAATTTGAGTTTCTAAGTTTAGAGCTTGATAATTGTGATATACGCTGAATTATCAGGAGACTTTCCCTTGGGAGATTCTAGGCAGCCAACTTATAAAAGTCTTCGGCCATTTGATTTGGTGTCTTAAAACCCAAACCCTTTTGAATTCTTCGATGATTATAAAATAATTCAATGTATTTTATAATATCTGCTTTGGCTTCTTCTCTGGTTTGATAGTTGTAATGATGCACTAACTCATTTTTCAGTATTCCCCAAAAGCTTTCAATCGGTGCATTATCGTAACAGTCTCCGCGCTTGCTCATTGAACCTTGAAAACCATATTGCTCAAGTATATTTCGATATTCATGGCTGCAATATTGACTTCCTCTGTCTGAATGCACAATCAGTTCTTTGGTTGGTTTTTGATTGTGAATAGCCATATTTAGCGCATTACAAACAAGCTGTGCTGTCATGCGCTCATTTAAGCTATAGCCAACCACTTGTTTCGTGTAAAGGTCTTTTACCGCTGCTAAGTACAGCCATCCTTCAACAGTCCATATGTACGTAATATCACTTGACCATGCTTGATTTGGTCTAGTCATTGAGAATTGTTGCTCCAGCAGGTTTTCATAGATCGCTCGATTATGGTCACTATTCGTAGTCCTTTTAAAACGCTTGTGTCGCTTACAATACAGGTGGTTCAGCGCTTTTATCTGACGTACAGCGTACATACTCATTTTTATGCCCTGAGCTTGTAAGTATTTGGTTAATCGAATATAACCATAGCTCTGCCTTGTCTCCTCATGGGCTATTTTCACCAATATCGTCTGTTGATTTCGTTGAATCGTTCTTTTGCTCACGCCTCTCTTGAGCCAATCATAAAAACATGAAACTGAAACATGAAGTAATCGAGCCATTAAGGTAATTGGAAAAGAATATCTTTTTTGTTTCATATAGGCGTACCTTACTGACTTTCTTTGGCAAAGTACGCTGCTGCCTTTTTTAAAAATTCACGTTCCATTTCAGCTATTTTGAGCTGTTGTTTGAGTTTTTTATTTTCTTCGAGTAGAGCGTTTAGATCAGGTGAATACTGTTTTGTACCTGCTAAAGTTCCAGCCTTTGCTTTGGTATTCCAATTTGAAAGAGTTTGCATTGAAATGCTAAGTTGTCTAGCTGTTTCCGAGACATTGCCTTGATTGGCTTCAATTAATTTGATGGCTTCAGCTTTAAATTCTGTGGTGTAAGTCTTGTGTTTCTTGCTCATGGTAAACTCCTGATGAGTGTGTTTAGTTTACCAAGTTAAAACCTCCTGTTTTTTCAGCACACATCA
>NZ_JAKTIG010000072.1:0-7562 GCF_027855145.1 Acinetobacter sp. AOR18_HL | reverse complement strand
TTTCTAGGACGAGTATTCAGTGACATGGCAACTTGATTTAAATAATGCTGATCTGCCTGATTTAAATCAATCCCTTTAGGTAAATATTGCCTAATTAAACCATTCATATTTTCGCATGTGCCTTTTTGCCAAGGTGAATGTGGGTCACAGAAATATACATCTATGCCTAAATCTTCTTCGAGTATTTTATGTTCTGACATCTCGCGTCCACGGTCATAGGTCAACGTTTTACGCAGTTCTGCAGGTAAATATTTCAGAGCTTCAGTTAAAGCCTTGCGCACTGATTCTGCCTTTGCATCAGGTAATGTTGCCAAGATACAGAGCCGTGTATTTCGTTCAATAAGTGTTGCTATCGAACTTTTATTGTCTTTACCTTTAATTAAATCAGCTTCCCAATGACCCGGTATTTTTCTTTCTTGAACTTCGGCTGGGCGCTCATGAATAGTTTTAATATCCTGTAATATAGAATCTTTTTTAGGTTCACCGTTAGCTTTTCGCTTTTTATTTTCATGACGCAGACAGGATAATAAGTCTTTTTTCAACTCACCCTTGGGTAATGCTCGTATCGTTGAATAAATCGTTGTATGGCTTACATTCATTGTTTGATCCAAATCAGGAAATGTCTTTAAACGCTTTGCTATTTGCTGAGGAGACCATAAACAACGGATCGCTTCAACAATAAATTTCCAGAGGATTGAATCGATTTTGAGTTTTCTGTGACCACGTCTACGTCTAGCGAAGGTGTTATCAGAAGCATATCGAGCTTGATAAACGTCATTGATGCTATTTCTTTTAAGCTCACGATAGATCGTACTAGGATGTCTTTTAATGAGTTCAGCAAATTTTCTGGCTGAAAAGCCTTCTTTTCTTGACTCAAGCATTAATGCAGTACGATCTTCAAAGTTAAGATGATGGTATGACAATTTTATATACTCCATAAACCCTTTAAATTAATTAGGTGGTTTATGTCGCACTTCAAGTTTTACTCTGCCATGCTTGCTCATTTGTACCGCAAAGCATATTGCTTAAAGCTTCCTTTACATCTACGGCTTGAGTAAAAATTATGAACTGCAATAACTCTGTAAATGTGTAAATTTCAGATGTTTTTAAACCTAAGTTTTGCTGTCCAATTTGCTCACTCATTTTTTGTGGCACAATATAGACATCTTGAGCCTGCACTTTTTTTTGTTGAAATTGTTCTAGTGCATAGTCGATTAGAAGTAATGTTGAAATATCATCGTCGAATTCGAATTGCCATAAAGCTTCATCGAAACTTGTAGTGTCGATATGTGCTAATAATTTGATTTCAACGGGTTGATACTTCATGACTCATCACCTTTGTAATCTTTTACATAAGCGATGTAGCCTGATAAATTATGCTCTTGGTCATCAATCCGTACTCGGAAACGATCATGGCGAATATAAAAAGCATGTAAAATTTTATCTGGCCGTGCCATATACATCGCCATTTCCGGATAAAAAAAGCCTGTCGTTTGAAAATCAGCTCTGAATTCAATTAATTTTTGAAGCTCAGGCATATAAGCTTGCTCAAAAAGTGCTGTGTGCCCCTGCTCTTTTAAACGGTTCACCATTTTATAAGCAGCCATTAACATTTCTAGTAAAGTCGCATAAGTCGTTTTTCGATTGCGAATAAAAATAAAATGTTTTAAATAATTATTTAAACCAAAAATAAAATATTTATCTTCAGGGCATATTTTAGTGAGTTCATTTGTACAATAACTTAACCAATGATCATGGTATTTTTCATATCTCTTTTCAATAAAACATTCAAACATTAATTTAACAGTTTCTAATAATCTAGAATCTTGGTTGATTTGATATAACCTTAATAAAGCTAAAGCAGCTTCACCATCATAATAAATAATTCTGAATTTTTCTTTTAAATCATAATCTGGATAATTTAATACGTGAGTTGTTGAGCCATTTGAATCGACTAATTTTAAAATACCATTTGCAAGTTTCTCTGCATATTTTTGATAATCAGTTTTTTGAGTAATTTCTTGATATTTAGTGAACATTAAAATAGCAGCAGCATTGGCACCTAATTTAATTTCAAATTCCCCTTCTTTACCATCAATCATAAAAGCAGTTTCTGAGTCTTTTTCTTTATAAAAGTTGGTCAGTGCATATTGGATAGCAGCATGTATCTTGGGCCAATATTCTGGTTTGCTCTGCACTTCAAATGTTTCCAGCAACGCATACACCGAGGTACAGTGGCGTACCGTATTATAGTTACGAATATCTCGATCATAAGCAGAAAAATAGCCATAGATAAATTTGCCATTTTCTTGAATTTGATCATGCAAAAATGCCGAATTTTTTTCAATTAACGACTGAAAATGCTGTTTCTTATTGCTCGAAATCGCCCTGATACCATTCGCATCATAACCGCTCGCTAAATTAATGAATTGCCCATTTTCATAAAATGCTGCGTAGGTATCAAAAGTCCAAATGTCTTGTAGCTCTTGTAGTTTAATCTGTGGTTTAGTCGCGTTATATTTTTGCTTAATTGAATAATTCAGATTTGTTTCATCAAAAAAGTTGGGTTTGTCATAGCTCAAACCTCGTATAATTGCCTTTCCATAAATCTCTTGCTCAAGAAAAGCTACTGAACAGTGTTCATCAAACCCAATACCTTTACGGTAGTGGTTGTTGTGAAATTGATGATGGACTTGCTGCTCTACTACTTTCCAAGCTTGTTTCGTTAAATTATATGCAACATCAATTTTTATATAATCAGTAAGTAGTTCCTGTGCAAACTGATCATTAATGAAAGCTAATAATTGTATTTTTGCTTGTGAAAAGCTTGTTTTTTTACTATGCCATACGTTACATCTTTGGTCTTTAGGCCCATAAGATATAAATAAAATCGTCTTCTTTTGAAGATCTGAAACATGGGGAGCGATATGTTCTAACCAAAGGTTCAGTTGTCTTTGGAAGTTTAAAAATGCTTTCACTCGAAATCAGTCCCTATCCGTTGTTTGTTGTTCTATAAAGTTTTCAATCCATCATAGCATGAACATGTAAAAAGCTAAGTTAACGTATTGTTTAGACATAAAAAAAGAGCCCGAAGGCTCTTTTTTTTCTATAAGTCGATTGTCAGATTAGAAAATGATTTGACCATTGTTGATCAAGTCATTCAATGTGACTGGACCAGTGAGGTTAGTCAATTGAAGCAATGGTGTTTCAGTGTAAGTACCTTCTACAAGTAATCCACCATCACGGTCTACGCTGATTGTCGCAGTTTGAGTACCAGCATCGTAGCTTACTGACACATATTGACCGATTGTTAAGTTAGTTTGAGAACCAATTAACAAGTTACTTAAGTCAATCTTATCAGCCTGATCATCCGTTGCAGTATTACCTACGTGGAAGTCAGTCCATACATCTACACCACCTGCTGTTGTATTACCACCAGTTGCGTTAGTTACGCTTGCAGCCGTTAATGTGTTGTAGATCAAGGTATCAGAGCCATTACCAAGAGCAAATGTATCATTTGCCGCAGTACTCACTGCAAGACTATTCAACTCTTGACTCAAGTTAATCGTCAATGTAGAGGTATATTCACTACCATCGATCACTGAAACTAACTTGTAATCAATCACATCAACTGTCGCATTTGCAGCGCTGTCTAATGGTTTGTAGAAGTAAGAGCCATCATTGTATAGATACAATGTACCTTCACCTGTATTCACTCCTTGACCAGCAGCTAGTTCATAAGTGCCAGTTGTTGAGTTCATTACATAGAGCTGAGTACCTTCTACCACATCATTAGTAAGGACGTTACCAGTAATCCAGTCGGTTTGACCATCTGGTGTGTATTGGTCTAGATGAGTCGCTGTGGTTGTAATTACTGTATCTAAAGTAACTTGGCCAATAGCAACTAGAGCACTAATGTTGAATACGATTTGGTACGTACCTGCAGACAGATGTGGGACATCTGTCGAGTAGGCTGGAGCACCCAACACGCCCGCTAAAGCCGTCGCTGAACCTGAATAAACCGTATCTACCCATACACCGCCTACAAACTGCTGAATCTTATAAGCTACAGTTGGTAATGCCGATAAGCTTAATGATGCAGTGTAGTTCAACTGTATATGAACATCACTAACAGTGTTCGCACCAATTACAAATTGGCTAGAAGTGACTGTACCTGTAGTACCATAGATCGGAGTACCAACAATTGGAACAGTACCAATCTGAGCAAATTGTAAGTCACCACTCGCCACTGAAGCGGCAGGGTCTACCACTGGTTCCATACTGATTGTTGCATCATCTGTATCAGCTGTTACAAATGGTGTTGGAAGAGTAGCATCTGCCGAAGGATCTGCTGTATTCCAAGTGACATCAACATCTGGCGAACCAACTTGAACATGTAATGTAGCGGTATCAGTTCTACCAGTTACAGGATCTGTCACTGTGTAAGTGAAGCTATCAACTTTACCTACATTCGCCATATCCGCAGTTGCCTGATAACTATAAGTACCATCTGCGTTAATAGTCAGAGTTCCGTATACCCCAATAACCGTTGCTGGAGTACCCGCTACAACTGTAGTTGTATTACCATTTTCAGCTGTAACAGCAGTTACTACTGAAGTTGTCGTAATGTAGTCCGGCACATAGTTTGTACCGTAAACCGCAGAGTTATCATCAGCAAGTACATTACCAGTTACAGGGTCAACAACCAGTACAGGCGGTTGAGTGATATCACCATGATTTAGCGTGATATCCGCAGTAACACTACCTAGAGCTGTAAGTAATGTGTTGCTTTCCATGAACAACTCGTAAGTACCAGCACTTAAGTTATCAATCTTGAATTGAACTTCAGAACCAAAGATACCTAACAAGTCAATTACGCCAGTATCAGAACTATCTGCAACTACAGTACGAGTGCCATCTGGATTTACTCGTGTTAATACCACATGTAAACCGTCGACAACCGTAGCAACCGAACCAAAGTTCACTGCAATAATCGCGTCAGTCAGATTACCTGGATCAACTGTAAATGTCGCTGTACCTTCTTTAGAACCGATAACGATACCACCTACGCCGAGTAACCAGTTATAGCTGATCGCATTATCAAGTACCTCAGTTGTTACTGGATACACCATGTCTATTTCAGCTGAAGCAACGTTATCCATCGCATCTACTGGAAGCGGACTAGTAATTACAGCTGGTTGAGATGGATCTGCATCGTTCCAAGTCATATCTACACTGTCACTATCGAGACGAACATAAAGTGTTGCCTCAGAAGTGTTACCTGTTACAGGATCAAGCAAGGTGTAGGTAAATTGATCTACCTGACCTAGGTTTGCTCCGTCTACAGTTGGGGTATAAGTGTAGTTACCATCTTGGTCGATTACCAATGTACCGTATGCACCAACTATTGTTGCACCAGCAACTGGATCAACTGCAACACCATTCACTTGAGAGATCACAGCACTGCTGCTTGCTGCATCAACTTCACCAGTGAGGCTCGCATCTTTGATGACATTACCAGAGATCGGTTCAACAGAGTAACCAGCCACGATGTATGGATTGTAGACATCCATCGTACCAGTTAATGTTCCGCCTAAACCTACACCGACTAAACCTTCATATCCAATGAATGCACGGTACTGACCAGCATCCAATCCTTCAAGTACAGCTGTTGGTGTTCCACCGATAAGCGTTAGATCGATGAGTGAAGCTTCTGGGTTAGTACCACCAATCGATACCCATTGGCCTGTTGCTTCATCAAATTTCTGAACAACAATCGCATAATTACTGAGTAAATCTGCTGTGATTATGGCATCGAAAGTAAACGTTGCTGTGCCTTCACGGTTTGGATCAACAGTAAACTCAATTGCATCGTTACCAAGCAATTGTAAATCCAGACCAGCTAACGATACAGCTACAAGATAACTCGCACTACCTAACGCAACATCATCTGCAACAAGCAATGGTTCTGGGTTGATCTCTGCAGTTACAACATTATCCACCGCTTTCACAGAGCTCAATTGAATATTGAGGTTTGCTTGAGCCGTATCGCCTGTTACAGGATCAGTTAATGTGTAGACAAATACATCTGTTTGACCTACACCTGCTGCACTTGCAGTAGGAGTATAAGTATATGTACCGTCTGGATCGATTACCAAAGTACCATACAACCCATTGATCACAGTATCTAGCGCTGTAACAGGCTGACCATTTACTGCTGTAACTACAGTCGTAGCGGTTACAACGTCTGTTTCGCCACTGGTATTGATATCAGTAATCACATTCCCATCAGCAACTTCGGTGTAGTATCCACCTACTTGTGTTGTGTCATAAACATCCATTGTGCCTGTTAAGGTACCCAGTAAACCGATACCTAGAAGACCGTTATAAGTCATGAATGCACGGTATTGGCCTTCTTCTAATCCATCAATAACTACACTCGGAGTTCCACCTAGCAGAGTTAAATCTAAAATATCAGCTTCACCACCACCGTAAACAGAAGTCCAATCACCCGTTATTGGGTCTAGTTTTTGTAGTACCAATGAGTAATCAGATAAAACATCTGCGCCAAGCAATGCACTATAGGTAAATGTCGCGTTGCCTTCTTGACCAGCACCTACTGTAAAATCAATTGCTTCAGAACCAAGTTGTAAATCAAGTCCAGCCAGTGAAACCAAGGCTAGGTAAGTTTCACTACCTAAAGAGGCATCATCTTGTACAAGCAATGGTTGAGGTGCAAGTACAGCTGTATCAGTGTTATCGAAAGCAATGATAGAGCTTGCAAGAGTATAAGTTTGCGTATCTTGAAGTGTACTAGCGTTTCCTGCGAGGTCTGTGAATGTCGCAGTAGCATCAACAGTTAAGTCTGAATCTGCTGCAAGACCACTACCAGCTACATCAACTGTCCAAGTACCTGCTACGGCATCAACTGTGGCTGTATAGTCAACACCATTTACAGTAACCACAACACCTGTTGTTACTGCATCTGTAGGGATGTTGGTCAATGTACCTGTTAAGGTCACTGATCCACCAGCTTCTGTCGCATCCAAGATGTTATCAGCAGTAACTGGGTCAATTGCTAACACAGTTGTAGTGATATCAGGTGGAGTAACATCTAGAGTTACCGTTACATCTGCATCTGCAACATCAAGGTTACCTTGTGCATCTACAGCCTCAGCATGAATCACAATCTGACCAGTCACAGGATCTGCTGCTGTTGCGGCAAGAGTCGCTGTAATGAAGCCGTTTGCAAGGTCAGCTGCTGTCACGGTGTAGTTAGTACCGTTCACATTCACCACCGTGCCATCGATTGCATCTGGTCCCAACGCCACTTGTGCATTGAAGGTGCCGTCTGTACCTAGTTCGTCTGCATTTAAGATAAGGTTGCCATCTAAGTCTTCAGGAATCGTGATCGCACCGATCAGGTCTGCAGGCAAGGTATCTACAGTCACGGTGATATCTGCATCAGCAACATCAAGGTTACCTTGTGCATCCACTGCTTCTGCATGGATGGTCACAGGGCCTTCGCCTGTTACAGGAATCGCTGCGGTGATGAAGCCGTT
>NZ_JAKTIG010000071.1:0-11613 GCF_027855145.1 Acinetobacter sp. AOR18_HL | reverse complement strand
TAAGCTCCATCGGTATAGACGGAGTCAACTCTCTCATCTTGTGGAATCTGATCGAGTAAATCACCAAGTACCTGTGAATCACTCACATTGTTGGTTGTGAGCTGAACAGCGCGTATTTGTAAGGTTTTAGCATCTATACCCATATGTAATTTACGCCATTGGCGACGATATTCAGACTGATGTTTTTTACGCTTCCATTCACCCTCACCTAAGAATTTCAGACCTGTAGAGTCAACGATTAGATACAGTCCATCACAACTTTTTTGATAGCTAATCACAATATCAATATGCTGTTGTCGTCTACAAATTGTAGTGTAGTCTGGCGCTATCCAATTTAACCCACAAAGATGGATGAGACTTTGAACAAAGCCAGTGACCATGCGTAAAGACAATCGGAAGAGAGATTTAATCATTAGGCAGCATTGGATAGCTGCGTCGGAGTAAGTTTGATTTCGTCCTTGTTTGCCTTTTGATGGGGCATACCATTGCGTAGCAGGATCAAACCAAATGGCAATATTTCCACGATTAATGAGAGCTCGGTTATATGAAGACCAATTGGTTGTGCGATAAATTTTAGGTGTCGACTTATTCATTTGAAAATTATATTGTGGAATAAGCCTTTAGAGATAGGTTTGTGCAACAAAGCCATTTCGAAGTGCTGAGCAACCGCTCGAATAGATTGGCCTTCTTCAAGCTTGGCTAATATTTTCTTTCTAAAATGTATTGTATTGGTATCGGTATTGTATTGGTTTTTTTGCGTGCTTACTATACGTTGTCTGGGGCAACGGAAGTGTTTCGACCCGACTCTGGAACGCGATCCGCAGCGACGACTAGGCAATTCCGCACGTTGGCCTGATCAGGTCGCCCCGCTGCACCTTGTCTGAGCAGTCGACCTGCATCAATGGGGCGGGAGATCGCTGTACATTGAATGTTGATATTCTTTCCTGATAAGCGCAGTATCTTACAAAGTCTTGCAAGGATTTCCTTGGCCGGAACCGCAAAGTGACGCGATTGGAGAGGGCGAAATGAAAGCGCACCTACAGGTGATTTTCACGCTCGATGAATTGGCAGCGTACTTGAAAGTCGGCAAGCGGAGTGAGCGAGAGTCTTCAATTTTTCTTCTGGAGGTGTGACATGGACATTGATTTCAAGAAATTGGCTCCCTGGAACTGGTTCAAAAAGGAGCAGGAAGAACAACAGAGCACTGCCTCGCTGCCGGTGCAGCGCAATGACCTGCAGGTGTCGGGTGGGCCCGTCAGTCCCATCCTGCAATTGCATCGCGAGATCGACCGCCTGTTCGACGACGCGTTCCGAGGCTTCGGTTTCCCGACGCTGGCCATGCCACGCTGGCCGTCGGACTGGCCGGGCATGCTGAAGCCGGCGCTGGACATCCAGGAGACCGACAAGCAGTACAAGATCGCCCTGGAAGTACCCGGCGTCGACGAAAAAGACATCCAGATCACGCTCGACAACGACGTGCTGCTGGTGCGCGGTGAAAAGCGTCAGGAGCAGGAAACGAAAGACGGCGGTTTCCACCGGGTGGAGCGCTCCTACGGTAGCTTTCAGCGCGCTCTGAACCTGCCGGCCGATGCCAACCAGGACACGATCAAGGCCGCTTTCAAGAACGGCGTGCTCACGATCACGATGGAAAAGCGCGAGGCCAGTACGCCCAAGCAGGGGCGCTCGATCCCGATCAACGGCTGACGCGGGGCAGCGCGTTTTTCTCAAAAACCAAAAAGAAATGAGGCACCGTGATCGGCGGTGCCTCTTCAGATCAATCTTTACAGGAGTATCAGCATGGACAGAAAACAATGCCAGGTCTGCGGCCAACCCGCCACCGTGCGGGTGGAAGCCAATCTCAACGGTCGTCACAGCACCATGCTGTTGTGTGACGACCATTACCGTCAACTGGTGCGCCAGCAAAAGCGCACCGTCTCGCCGCTGGAAGCCTTGTTCGGCTCGCGCAGCGGCCTATTCGAGGACTTCCTCGGCAGTGACTTCTTCCGCATCGGCGACGACGCGACGCCGATGGCCGCCGATACCGATGACGTGGTCGATGCCTCGTTCGGCGAGCCCGCCGCCGCAGGTTCGGGTGCGCCGCGCCGTCGCGGCAGTGGTTTGGCCAGCCGCATCAGCGAACAGTCGGAAGCCCTGCTGCAGGAGGCCGCCAAACACGCTGCCGAATTTGGCCGCGCCGAGGTGGATACCGAACATCTGCTGCTGGCGCTGGCCGACAGCGACGTGGTCAAGACCATCCTGGGTCAGTTCAAGATCAAGGTCGATGACCTCAAGCGGCAGATCGAGTCCGAGGCCAAGCGCGGGGACAAGCCGTTCGAGGGCGAGATCGGCGTGTCGCCGCGCGTGAAGGATGCGCTCAGCCGCGCTTTCGTGACCTCCAATGAACTCGGCCATTCCTATGTCGGTCCGGAGCACTTCCTGGTCGGTCTGGCCGAGGAAGGCGAAGGGCTGGCCGCCAACCTGCTGCGCCGTTACGGCCTGACGCCGCAGGCGCTGCGCCAACAGGTCAGCAAGGTGGTCGGCAAGGGCGCCGAGGATGGCCGCGCCGAGACGCCGACCAACACGCCGGAACTCGACAAGTACTCACGTGACCTGACCAAGATGGCGCATGACGGCAAGCTCGACCCGGTGATCGGCCGTGCGCAGGAGATCGAGACCACCATCGAGGTGCTGGCCCGGCGCAAGAAGAACAACCCGGTGCTGATCGGCGAGCCGGGCGTGGGCAAGACCGCCATCGTCGAGGGGCTGGCGCAGCGCATGGTGGCCGGTGAAGTGCCCGAGACCTTGCGCGACAAGCGCCTGGTGGAACTCAATATCAACGCCATGGTGGCCGGCGCCAAGTATCGCGGCGAGTTCGAGGAGCGCGTGCAAAAGGTGCTGAAGGAGATCTCCGAGCACCAGGGCGAGCTGATTCTGTTCATCGACGAGGTGCACACCATCGTCGGTGCCGGTCAGGGCGGTGGCGAAGGCGGGCTGGACGTGGCCAACGTCTTCAAGCCGATGATGGCGCGCGGCGAGCTGAACCTGATCGGCGCCACCACGCTCAACGAGTACCAGAAATACATCGAGAAGGATGCCGCGCTGGAGCGGCGCTTCCAGCCGGTGACGGTGCCCGAGCCGACAGTGGCACAGGCCATCATGATTCTGCGCGGCCTGCGCGACACCTTCGAGGCGCACCACAAGGTCAGCATCTCTGAGGACGCGATCATCGCGGCGGCTGAGTTGTCCGACCGCTACATCACCGCCCGCTTTTTGCCCGACAAGGCCATCGACCTGCTCGACCAGGCGGCCGCGCGCGTGAAGCTGTCGGCCACGGCCCGGCCGGTGGCCGTGCAGGAGCTGGAGTCCGAACTGCACCAGCTGCGGCGTGAACAGGATTACGTGGCCGCGCGCAAGCAGTACGACAAGGCCGCCGAGCTCGGCAAGCGCATCGAGGCCAAGGAGGCCGAGCTCAAGAAGCTGATCGAGGGCTGGGAGCGGGAGCGGGCCTCTGGCAGTGCCGAAGTCAAGGCAGAACACGTGGCCCAGATCGTTTCGCGCCTGACCGGCATCCCAGTCAACGAGTTGACGGTGGAAGAGCGCGAAAAGCTGCTGCACCTGGAACAACGGCTGCACGAGCGCCTAGTGGGACAAGACGAGGCGGTCCGTGCCGTGGCCGATGCCGTGCGGCTGTCTCGCGCGGGCTTACGCGAAGGTAGCAAACCGGTGGCTACCTTCCTGTTCCTGGGCCCGACCGGGGTGGGCAAGACCGAGCTCGCCAAGGCGCTGGCCGAGTCCATCTATGGCGATGAAGGTGCGCTGCTGCGCATCGACATGTCCGAGTACGGGGAACGCCATACCGTGGCACGTCTGGTGGGGGCGCCTCCAGGTTACATCGGTTACGACGAAGGCGGTCAGCTCACCGAGAAGGTGCGGCGCAAGCCCTACAGCGTGTTGCTGCTGGACGAAATCGAGAAGGCTCACCCCGACGTCTACAACATCCTACTGCAGGTGTTCGACGACGGGCGGCTCACCGACGGCAAGGGCCGGGTGGTGGATTTCACCAATACCATCATCATCGCCACCTCGAACTTGGGCTCGGACATCATCCAGCGTCGGCTGAAGGCCCGTGACGCCGCCGGCGAGGAATACGAGAAGACCAAGTTCGAGGTGATGGACGTGCTGCGCGGACACTTCCGCCCCGAGTTCCTCAACCGCATCGACGAGATCATCGTCTTCCATGCGCTGGGCAAGGAGGAGATCCGCCATATCGTCGGCCTGCAGCTCGATCGTGTGGCCCGCAACGCCGCCAGCCAGGGCGTGACGCTCACCTTCGATCAGACGCTGATCGACCATTTCGCGGAAGAAGGCTACAAGCCGGAGTTCGGTGCGCGTGAACTCAAGCGCCTGATCCGCAGCGAACTGGAAACGACGCTGGCGCGCGAGATGCTCGGCGGCGGCATTGGCAAGGGCGATCACGCCAGCGCCCGCTGGGACGACAAGGCCGAACGGGTGGTCTGCGAGCGCCAGGAGCCACCCGCGAAGCCGGCCGAGCCTGAGAAGCCCGATGCCGCGAAGCCGGCCGAGACGCCGCCGAGCGACGCGAGCAAGCCTGCGCGCAAGAAGAAGTCAGCGGGCGGCGAATCTTGAGCGATGGGGGCTGTCGTGTCCGACCCCAACGGGCTGACATGGGCAGCCACCCTCGTGCCGCTGGCGGTCACTATCCCCACAGCGGGGCACACGGTCATCTTCAAGCGTGACCCTCGATCGGCCACGCTGTGGGTGCTGCTGATCGCGCTGTTGCCGCTGGGCGGTTCGCTGCTGTATGGGCTGTTCTGCATCAACCGTTACCAGCGGCGGGCGCGGCGGCTGTTTCCGGGGGCAGATCCTGCTGTTCGGCAGGACCTCACGCCTACGATGCCCCAGACCGTATCGGCGCCGTTTGCCGGCCTGGCGCACCTGGTGGGACGTGCCACCGGCCAGTCGCTGACCAGCGGCAAGATCGACAACGCCAAAGCGGAACTCGCCCGAGCACTGAACACCCTGGTGGTGACCTCGGTCGCCTTTCCTCTGACCGTGCTACGGGCCGAAGCCGCGATCGCAAAAGCTGAAAAGCTGGCCGAGACCGACAAGCGCGATGCCAAGCAGAACGAGGAGCTCAGCACCTTGCTGTCGTCCGTGTGCACGGAGATCGAGATGGCGCAGATCCTGGGTTATGGCAAGAAGGCAGACTTCAAACCCATCTTCGATCAGGTGAAGTTCATTGAGCAAAAGTCGGCTGGTGGCAAAAGCGGCAAGGGATGGTTCGACGAGTTGAAGACGCGCATCCAAAAGCTGTTTTGAGGTGATGAAGGGGCTGACTGCTCTGTCGGTCAGTCTCGCGATGTTCGCATTCAGCCCCAATAGATTCGCCTATTTTCACTATCTCATACGAGGTATATCACCATGAATGAGCAAACACCGAATCCCAATGCGACGAACGAAGGAATAAACGAACAGGCCGCGGTAAGCAGCCTTCCTGTCAGTCCAGAGGCCAAGCCTGAAGTCGTCACGGAGGTACAGCCTGAGGTTCAGAAGGAAACGGACTCGCAGGCGGCAGACAAACGTAAACAAGTCCTCGATGAGGCCGTCTCGGCCTTGTCGCTGACCAAATCAGCGCTGGCCGCACTTGACGGCAAGGACACTGCACGCGCATTGGCAACGCTGGCCGAAGTGACGGGAAAGCTGGAGCTGATCGTCGCGCGCGAACCCACGCTCGCCCTGGCCGGCGTTGATGTGCGCACCATCGTGCACGACTTGTTCGCCAACACGGAAACCATTGAGGCGATGACCGACGAGGCGCTGGATGCCCTCAAACATGGCGAGGTGCAACGGGCTCGCCACGTGCTGGCTTTGCTGGCCAGTGAAATCGTGATCACAGTCACCAACATCCCTTTGGCGTCCTATCCCGCAGCCGTGAAGGCAGTCGTGCCGCTGATCGATCAGGGCAAGATCGAAGAAGCCAAAGCCGCGCTGCAGTCAGCGCTCAGCACGCTGGTCGAGGAGCGCAGCGTGCTTCCGCTGCCCGTCCTGCGTGCGAAGCTGCTCCTGAAGCGCGCAGAGCCCCTGGTAGAAGATGGTCAGCGCAGCGAAGCATCCAATGAGCGCCTGGAGACATTGTTGAACGAAGCCCGGCAGCAGTTGGAAATGGCAGAACTGCTGGGCTATGGTAAAAGGAAGGACTTTGAGCCCCTATACGCTGAACTCAAGAAAATCAAGGAAAAGACGGGAGGGGGAGGCTGCGGAAAAGGCTGGCTCGATGAAGTCAAGGCAAAACTGTCCAAGTTGTTCTGAAACCGCTGGAGAGGGGGCGCATAGCGCCCCCTCTCTTGTCCCATGAGTGTTTGATTTTTTATTTTGTATAGATCTTTAGGAGATATTGCATGAACACAGATACCATCGCCAATTCCAATGCGGATGACCCCACCAAAGCACTGTGTTCGCTGAGCCAAAATTGGTGGCTTTTTGTGCTGCGCGGTGTCTTGGCATTGATTTTTGCAGCCCTCGCGTTCTGGATGCCACAATCGGCTCTGTTGGCCATGACCATCATGTTCGGCGCATTTTCCTTGGTCAATGGCGCGTTCAACTTGTTTGCAGCGGTGCGCCATATCCAGAAAAAAGAGCGCTGGGGCTGGCTGCTGTTCAGCGGCATTGTCGGCATACTTACGGGCGTCGTCGTCCTGGTTGCTCCTTGGGTCGCCACGATAGTCTTGGCTTCTTTTTTATGGGCTAGCGTGGGCTTCTGGGCGATTTTCACCGGTGTGCTGGAGATATCCGCCGCCGTTCGGCTGCGTCGGGAAATCAAGGGTGAAATCTGGCTTGCCCTCAGTGGACTGCTCTCGATTATACTTGGCGCTATCGTCTTGTGGATATTTTTTACCCGTCCGGTCGAGTCATTCGTGGCCGCAGGCTGGCTGTTGGGTTTCCATGCGGCAGTCTATGGCGTCACGCTTTTGTTCTTTAGTTGGAGTCTTCGCAAAACGCGCCTGGGGTAAGAGCGTGCCAAACCAAAATCTATGGATATGAGCATCCTCGATTCATACCTCCATAGAAATGACATCGAAGGAGTCATACATGCAGATGCAATATAGCTATCGAGCTATCGACAAAGAGTTTCATGAACCTTGGCAGAGAGCTTTGGGAAATGTGATCGAGCACGCCCTCAAGCCATTGCTCGACAAACACACTAAAGATTCAGCGCAACTTCAAATCATCCTTGATCGCGACAAGATCAAGCGGCAATTTCTGGCCAGTGGCTATATGCACCTGCCCGGCAAAAAGATTGTCAGCGTTACTGCATCACATGACGAGCTGACGCCCCTCGCGCAGATGCTCGCAAAGTCGTTGTTCCGTCAGGCCAAGAAGCATTTTGACCGACTGCATGCTCAGGATCAAATCAAGCGCAAAGCACGACGCGAGCGCTTGCGCGAGCTCAAGGTGCGGATTGCCGCAAAACCCGCATCAGCCGCCCATAAGGCCGAGGTGACCCGAATGCCTCTACTGTCGAAACTTGAGGCTGTCGCAAGGCGTGAGCTGGCTTATCTGCGGGCCGTCGGCGATTTACCGCGCGATTATCCGACGCTACGCGACGTGGTGGATGAAGCGATTGTCCGAGCTGAGGTGGAATGGCAATCCGTGCCGGGGGAAAAAAAGGCTTACACCGGTCTTTTGAAGCATCTGTTCGCCGTCCTGGATAACGAAGTGGCAAGCAGCCGGCAATTTGGCGAATTCGTTTCTCTGGACGCGCCGGTCGAACCGGATGCCCAAGACGTGGCCGAGGCCATGGTGGAAGAGGAAATCTTCGAATTTTATCAGCCCGATGACACACTCAAGCTGGCCGATATCTTCGCTGGCAGTCAGCATCCCGATGTCGCAACGATCGCGGAACAGGAGGAGCTGATTGATCGGTCGAGCGAGTTCGCTTTTGCATTTGACCTGCTGAAGGACATGCCGCGTTTGTGGCGGCGCATTTTTCTGCTTATCCGTGTGGACGGGCTGAATGCCAGCAGCGTCTCTGAAATCCTGCTGATTCCTAATAAGGAAGATGCTGTCCGAAGGTGGCTCATGCAGGCCGAAGCATTCATCGCTGCTCATCTGGAAGAGGCCGGAGTAAGCAAAAACGGGAACGATTGGCTCCAAGGCGTTGATTGGTCGGCATTGTCTGTGACCCGAAGCGAGGCAGCCTCACTGTGGTCCAAGGAGGCGAACCATGAAGAATGATCTTCACCTCGTCTGCCCGCATTGCCAGTCCATCAACCGCGTACCGACTGCGAAGCTATCGGAACATCCCAACTGTGGCCGCTACCAGCAGCCCTTGTTCACGGGCGAGCCCATCGAGTTGACCACGGCGACGTTCTCGCGCCACGTGGAGCGCAGCGATCTGCCGCTGCTGGTCGATTTCTGGGCGCCATGGTGCGGGCCGTGCAAGATGATGGCGCCACAGTTCCAGCAAGCGGCGAACCAGCTCGAACCGAGGATCTGGCTGGCGAAGGTGAATACCGAGGCTGAGCCCCACCTGGCCGCGCAGTTCGGTATCCGCAGCATCCCGACGCTCGCCCTGTTCCAGAGTGGGCGGGAGATCGCCCGTCAGGCCGGCGCGATGGGCACGCAGGACATCGTGCGCTGGACGTCGACGCAAGTGGGACGCTGACCGATGCAGGGCTTGCTTGGTGCTACGTTAATCCTGCTGGCGGCTTGCAGCCTGGCGGCGATGGCGACGGCGGCGTTCAGAGTGCCCGCCTTGCTGGGGTATCTCTCTGTCGGCGTTGTACTGGGCCCCTCAGTCATCGGCGTGATCGCGCCGGGGGAGACGCTGAGCTTTCTGTCCGAGCTGGGCGTGGCGCTGCTGTTGTTCATGGTCGGACTGGAATTTTCCCTCGGACACTTCTGGCTCGCCCGCAGGACAGTGCTGATGGCGGGCGCTCTGCAGATGATCGCCGTGGCCCCGCCGCTGATCCTGCTATTGATGTGGCTGGGGCAGCCCGGCCAGAGCGCCGTGCTGCTCGGCACTGCGGCGGCCATGTCGTCCACGGCGCTGGTCAGCCGACAACTGGCCGACCAAGGCGAGCTCACCACCCGCCACGGCCGCAGTGCCATCGCCGTGCTGGTCTTTCAGGACCTGGCCAGCGTGCCCCTGTTGGCCTTGCTGGCGATCTGGGCGCGCGGCGAGTCGCCGAAGATCGAGCATGTGCTGCTCGAAGTATTCGGTGTGCTGCTGCTGTTCGCGGCAGCGGCCCTCGCCTCGCGCCGTCTGTTGCATGGTCTGCTGGGCTGGGTGGCGCGGCGGGGCCACGAGGAATCGTTCGTGCTCGTCTCCTTGTGCGTGGTGGTGGCTGCCGCCGCCGCTGCGCACGCGGTCGGCGTATCCGCCGCCCTGGGGGCCTTCCTCGCCGGGATGGTGCTGGGCGAGAGCGACTTCCGGCACCACATGGAAAGCCACCTCAGGCCGTTTCGCGATGTGCTGTCGGGCCTGTTCTTCGTGACCATCGGCTTGCAGCTGGATGTCGCGCAGATCGTGGCAGCACCGCTGGCGGTACTGGGCTGGCTGTTGGCCTTGGTGCCTCTCAAGATGGGGCTGAACTTTCTGGCTCTGCGCGCAACCCGCCTGTCGGCGCTCGACGCCTGGCGCACAGGCATCGTGCTGGGGCATGGCGGCGAGTTTGCGCTGCTGCTCCTGGGCATGGTCATGCAGCAGCACTTGGTTGCCGCCAACGTGGTGCAACCGATGCTGATCGCGTTGGTGCTGAGCATGGGGTTGGCGCCGCTCCTGATCCGACACCATGACCGTTGGGCGCGGGCATTCAGCCGCTCGGGCGCACTCGGTCAGCCACCGCAGGCCGAAGAAGGCGAAGTCGCCGAGCGGGCGCGGTCGTTGCGCGACCATGTGATCATCTGTGGGGCGGATGAAGTCGGGCTGCTGCTGAGTCGAACGCTGCGTCTGGCAGGCGTGCCGCATTTGCTGCTGGAATCGGACCGCCAAAGGGTCGAAGCGGGTCGTGCGATGGGGGCGCCGGTGTCGTATGGCGATGCCAGTCGGCTCGACACCCTGGCCGCCGCCGGATTGGCCCATGCCCGTCTGGTGGTGCTGACGCTTGTTCGTCCGCAGACGGCCGAGCGCATTGCGCGAGCGGTCCTCGAACGCCGCCCGACCTTGCCCTTGGTGGTGGCCACTGACCGCGTAACGGATGCCCAGCTTTTGCGTAATCTGCCCAATGTCAGGCTGTACCCGTTGTACCTGGCTTTGGGACTGGGGCTGGCCGAGCAGGTGCTGTTGATGCTGGGCATCAATGCCGACTACGTCAACCGCCGGATCGAGGAATTACGGCAGACACTCAGTGAGTCAGGTGGGGATAGACCATGAACGGGCCGGCCATTGGGTTGATGGTGTCGCTACTTGCCAATATTGGCATGGCGGTTGCGCGTGGGGTTTTGCTCGTACCAATCGCCAGAGGCGCGACGAGCTGAAGCTTCGCCAACAAGCGAAAATCGACGACAACGAACGGATCGCCATCGCCCTGGAAGGCGCAGAATTGGGGTTCTGGGAATGGGATATCGCCACCGACAGCTTCAGGCTTTCTGCCCGCAGTCTGGCGATGTTCGGCTTCACCTCCGACGACGAGAAGATTGGCGCCACCCATGCCGCATGGCAAGCGCGTATTCACCCGGAGGATTTACCGGTCGTTCTGGCAAAGGTGCGCGCTTATCAAGAAAACCCGTCGGAGCGATTGGAGTGCGAGTACCGCGTTCGTCATCGATCCGGCGTTTGGATTTGGGTTTTGGATCGCGGCCGATGGCTGGGTGACGCGGGCAGGCAACTGATAGTCGGCACTCTGCTCAACATCTCTTCTCGCAAGGAAATGGAGCAGCAGTTGCTGCGTATGGCGATCACCGACCCCTTGACCGGCTTGTCGAACCGGCGGGCGTTTAACGAGGCTTTGTTGCACAAACCTATCTCTAAAGGCTTATTCCACAATATAATTTTCAAATGAATAAGTCGACACCTAAAATTTATCGCACAACCAATTGGTCTTCATATAACCGAGCTCTCATTAATCGTGGAAATATTGCCATTTGGTTTGATCCTGCTACGCAATGGTATGCCCCATCAAAAGGCAAACAAGGACGAAATCAAACTTACTCCGACGCAGCTATCCAATGCTGCCTAATGATTAAATCTCTCTTCCGATTGTCTTTACGCATGGTCACTGGCTTTGTTCAAAGTCTCATCCATCTTTGTGGGTTAAATTGGATAGCGCCAGACTACACTACAATTTGTAGACGACAACAGCATATTGATATTGTGATTAGCTATCAAAAAAGTTGTGATGGACTGTATCTAATCGTTGACTCTACAGGTCTGAAATTCTTAGGTGAGGGTGAATGGAAGCGTAAAAAACATCAGTCTGAATATCGTCGCCAATGGCGTAAATTACATATGGGTATAGATGCTAAAACCTTACAAATACGCGCTGTTCAGCTCACAACCAACAATGTGAGTGATTCACAGGTACTTGGTGATTTACTCGATCAGATTCCACAAGATGAGAGAGTTGACTCCGTCTATACCGATGGAGCTTA
>NZ_JAKTIG010000070.1:0-4508 GCF_027855145.1 Acinetobacter sp. AOR18_HL | reverse complement strand
AGACGAAGAAGAAGGTGATAGTTCGGTCCGTAATAGACCCAATAGCAAGAATAGACAAAAAAGGGAATATACAAATTATTCAAATTCATAAATGGCTATATGATGAATCTGGAGATTTCGTTGATGAAGACTTATATGAGGCACTCAACAATGGAGAAGTTGGAATATACATAACTTTGCAGTATATGATCATTAATATTGAAAATTAATTATTTTTTATTTTTAGTCAGTTTGAGTTCTTACTCTCTAGAGCCTAATGGTTACTACACATAAGACCTTATTAAGTATTACCTATTGATGGGCACATATTCTTTATAACTCTTGATAAGTAAAAAAATTATGTAGGCTAAAAATAAAACTATTTAAAAAGAAATCTTTATCTATTTAAATATGAATATTTGATATTTTTAATTCAATCCCTATTGCTAGTGCTTAAATATTATGCCAATATGAAGTTGGAGATATTTCCGAATAGATATTTCCTATTTCAGGTCTAAGCGTTTTTTTTCGCTAAGCCCATTTCTGAATAAAAATAGGAAGTGGGCTTTTTTATTTTTAAATATTTCAGTATTATCAGTGTGTTGCTTTAAGTAACACTAAACCTTATTGATCAGCGCAAATATCAAAAAAAGGGGGAGCTTGCCTACTAGGCAAGCTTTTTAAATTGATAATTTAAACACAATAATCCATTTTAAAGCTCAATAGAAAAATCAAACTTCCCTAGCTTTTATTCGTACTAATTTATTGAATATAATCGTTTTTATAATTTTTAAAATTTCCTTAAACTAAAAATGGAAAATTTCTTGTTGCAACATTGTTATAATAGGATTACCTTAAGAAAAATACTTTATAAAAATGAGGAGCTGCTGAAATGCCACAGTATCTCATGTTTGCGGAAAATATTTATAACAAAATTAAAGATGAGGAATTGTTTTCACATGACTGTATTGAAAATATGAACTTACTTATGACATGTATACGCAGAGAAATTGAGGGAACAGAATTTAAATTAAAATATAATTTTATTGATTTTGTTGAATTGTTTAGTAAACAATTAGATGAATGTAAAGTAAAAATAGATGTGAGTTTGATTCCTCCTCATAATTCAGAAGGTGAGTATATTTTATGGTTAGCTGGATTTATCGAAAAAATTACAGAAGGTGGACCTAAACCACCTCCGCCTATAAAGAAATTTATTCCAGAGTATATGAGCTTGAAATATGAATTAGATTTTTTACCTTTAAATGAGGAAAAAATTCAAACCGAAGGTAAAGAAATTACGGATTACTTTAATTCAAAGCTTTATAAGGCAACTTTTAAGAAATAATAGTTAGTTGTCTCTATTTTTAGCCACCGCCTTAGGGCGGTTTTTTTATGGGTAAGAATAATGGATTCTACAGAATACTTTTGGCTTACTCGGAAAAAAGAACCTAAAACTAAACTTAAAAGCCGGCCACTGCCAAAGCCTACACAAAAATATCTAGAGGCAGAAGAAGAATTTACTGAAACTTTAGATAATCTGGAAATTAAATATGAAAAGAAATTTCAGTTTAAGTCTACTAAGCACTGGCGGTTTGACTTTCATTTAATTGAGTATCGAATACTAGTTGAAATTGCGGGTGGTCCATGGTCTGGCGGTCGTAAGGGCAAACTTAAAAATAAAGCTTGTAGTCTTGATCGTTACGATGTGGCTGAAGAGATGGGCTACACCGTAGTTCGCATAGAGACAGCTTCAAGATGTCGCATTGATGAGTCTGGACCTTTGCAGTTACGGACTGAATACGCTAGTGAATGGCTAAAAAATTTAAAGAGGCAAATATTTAATGGATCAGATCAGACCATTTCCTCCAACTGATTTTATTGACCAAGCAGATGAAGAGGAAGCGATTCGCATAGTAGAAAAAGATTATTTTTTTAAGCTTAGTTCTTGGTTTGGTAGGGATTAATGGTTGCTCAAAGGTGGAAAAAGAGTCAAAAGAAGCTATCTTAAGCACCTTAAAAGATCCTGATTCAGCCCAATTCCAAAATATAAAAGGATATTGCGGAGAGGTAAATTCTAAGAATAGCTACGGTGGTTATTCAATTTGCAATAATTTGGGAAGCACACTGCACTCCAAATAAATTATCTTTAAAAGAGCGCAATGAGTGTGTAAAGGATGCATATAATCAGTCTCTTATAATGGATGCAAGGCTTAAAGGGGTTTCCAAGGAAAGCTTAAGGAATGAAATATTAACAGACAAAAATGCATCAAAAGCAGAAATTCAAGAAGGCTTAAGAGATATTGATCGTGCGTATAACAGTAATTTCAAAGATAAGGGTCTATAGGCACAGGATGTTGTTGCTAAATGTGTAAAGTTGATTGATTAGTGAATTGGTAAAAAGCACCCTAGGGTGCTTTTTTATTTAGACAAAACGCACTTCAACATGTTTACCAATTGCCGCAGCATATTTTTGCAATGTGGCAATAGATGGTGATGGTTTGCCTGTGATCAATGCTTTTTCTAGCCGTGAAACGGCAGAGGTACATTTGTTCCCACGCGTTCCGCGATTTGCGCTTGGGATAGACCTGCCTCTCGACGTGCAGTAAGTACCATATCGAGCAAGGGCATTTCTTCACGTTCAATTCGTTCGTATTCGGTACGCACTGCTGAACGAGATAATGCAAGTGCTTTCATTTCTTCATGTGTTCGCATTTTTCACCTCTTTCATGCGGTCAAGTGCTAGGTTTAGATCTTGCTTAGGTGTTTTTTGGGTTTTCTTAACAAAACTATGGAGCATTACAATGCGTTTACCGACTAGTGTGCAATACATAACACGAGCAATACCTTCTTGAGATTTTAAGCGCAACTCAAATAGTCCTTTACTCATTGGTAATGTGTGAGATTCTCCTAAGTTTGCGCCGGGGGTGAGTCTATTACTTTACCCAGTGCATTATTTAATATAGTTCTATAGACATCCAAGCGTTCTTTGTAATTTTCAATAAACTTAGTCAACTCTATGTCACCAGGGCTACTTAACTTACGAAAATGTTTTCACTTCCTATTATTTCACGAAAATAAAAGCTCATTGTGCAACGAATATAAATATAAGATGACTTTTAAATCAGCTTGTCTCTAATCTCGAATCCGCTAATATCCTCAAAAGCTATTTTTCTTGTCCATTTACTTCTTCAAATACACCTTTGGGGTTCAAAAGCATGTGTTTGATCGGTTGACCAGTGAGCTGATTAATATCCAAAAGATCATAAACCATTTGTTGTCCTAGCTGTTCACGCCGGACGGCTTCAACAATTTCCTGCATGTTTTGAAATTCTTCAAAACTCAGAACAACAGCTTCGGGCGTATTCTTCGTATAAACAAAAACAGGTTTATGACTTTCTTTGACACATTGAACAATTTTGCTCCAAGATTTGCGAACATCAGACGCAGAAACAATCGCACCGTTTATAAAAGTTAATCGACTCATATCTAAGACCTTATACTGGATGGCAAAAATTAAATCACTTTAGAATATTGTTCCGAATGTAAGAAAACGACCGTTATTTATTATGGGGCTATTATATTTCTAAAATTAGTAGATGATATTTGTATGTAACTATATAATCTAAAAAAATAAATTTTAAATCGTGCAAATTAAAAATAGGGAAAGCTATGCTTACTGGAGTCTATATAAATAATGTTGCTACTTATAGTGTACCAACACAATTAGATGGTTTAAAGCAGATAAATTTTATATTTGGGGCAAATGGGTCAGGAAAAACTACAATTGTAGAATTATAGATCAACCATTAGGCTACACACATTGTTTACTTCAATGGCTTGGTGAAGAACCAATAAAAACTCTAGTCTATAATAAAGATTTTATTGATCGTAATTTCAATCAAGAAAATACCGTTAAAGGAGTTTTTACTCTAGGTGACGATCAAGTTGAGGCAGAAGGTCAAATTGCTTTATTGCGTCCACAAATGAGGGTGAATGGAAGCGTAAAAAATATCAGCCTGAATATCGTCGCCAATGGCGTAAATTACATATTGGTATAGATGCTAAAACCTTACAAATACGCGCTGTTCAGCTCACGACCAACAATGTGAGTGATTCACAGGTACTTGGTGATTTACTCGATCAGATTCCACAAGATGAGAGAGTTGACTCCGTCTATACCGATGGAGCTTATGATACCAAACAGTGCCGACAGGTCATTGCGGATCGGCAAGCACATGCAGTGATTCCACCAAGAAAAAATGCGAAGCCATGGAAAGATAAAAAGATGAGCTCGCTAGAACGCAATGAGTTGCTTCGAACAGTTAAACGTTTAGGAAGAACTATTTGGAAGAAATGGTCAGGCTATCATCGGCGAAGTTTGGTTGAAACCAAGATGCATTGCATCAAATTATTGGGGGATAAACTCAGTGCGAGAAATTTTCAAAGCCAAGTCAATGAGATTCATGCACGTATGGCAGTATTAAATAAATTTACGGACTTAGGCAGACCACATACCCGAGTTGTCA
>NZ_JAKTIG010000069.1:0-2944 GCF_027855145.1 Acinetobacter sp. AOR18_HL | reverse complement strand
TGATATACGCTGAATTATCAGGAGACTTTCCCTTGGGAGATTCTAGGCAGCCAACTTATAAAAGTCTTCGGCCATTTGATTTGGTGTCTTAAAACCCAAACCCTTTTGAATTCTTCGATGATTATAAAATAATTCAATGTATTTTATAATATCTGCTTTGGCTTCTTCTCTGGTTTGATAGTTGTAATGATGCACTAACTCATTTTTCAGTATTCCCCAAAAGCTTTCAATCGGTGCATTATCGTAACAGTCTCCGCGCTTGCTCATTGAACCTTGAAAACCATATTGCTCAAGTATATTTCGATATTCATGGCTGCAATATTGACTTCCTCTGTCTGAATGCACAATCAGTTCTTTGGTTGGTTTTTGATTGTGAATAGCCATATTTAGCGCATTACAAACAAGCTGTGCTGTCATGCGCTCATTTAAGCTATAGCCAACCACTTGTTTCGTGTAAAGGTCTTTTACCGCTGCTAAGTACAGCCATCCTTCAACAGTCCATATGTACGTAATATCACTTGACCATGCTTGATTTGGTCTAGTCATTGAGAATTGTTGCTCCAGCAGGTTTTCATAGATCGCTCGATTATGGTCACTATTCGTAGTCCTTTTAAAACGCTTGTGTCGCTTACAATACAGGTGGTTCAGCGCTTTTATCTGACGTACAGCGTACATACTCATTTTTATGCCCTGAGCTTGTAAGTATTTGGTTAATCGAATATAACCATAGCTCTGCCTTGTCTCCTCATGGGCTATTTTCACCAATATCGTCTGTTGATTTCGTTGAATCGTTCTTTTGCTCACGCCTCTCTTGAGCCAATCATAAAAACATGAAACTGAAACATGAAGTAATCGAGCCATTAAGGTAATTGGAAAAGAATATCTTTTTTGTTTCATATAGGCGTACCTTACTGACTTTCTTTGGCAAAGTACGCTGCTGCCTTTTTTAAAAATTCACGTTCCATTTCAGCTATTTTGAGCTGTTGTTTGAGTTTTTTATTTTCTTCGAGTAGAGCGTTTAGATCAGGTGAATACTGTTTTGTACCTGCTAAAGTTCCAGCCTTTGCTTTGGTATTCCAATTTGAAAGAGTTTGCATTGAAATGCTAAGTTGTCTAGCTGTTTCCGAGACATTGCCTTGATTGGCTTCAATTAATTTGATGGCTTCAGCTTTAAATTCTGTGGTGTAAGTCTTGTGTTTCTTGCTCATGGTAAACTCCTGATGAGTGTGTTTAGTTTACCAAGTTAAAACCTCCTGTTTTTTCAGCACACATCAAAAACGTTTACGTTGGTATTGGGGTAATCCTACAGATCGACATTTATGGCATCTGGATGAAACTTACGTAAAAGTGAATGGCAAATGGGCATATCTATACCGTGCAGTTGACCAACGTGGCCATACTCTTGATTTCTATCTTTCTGCTAGACGAAATACCCATTCAGCTTATTGTTTTCTTGGTAAGATTTTGAATCATGTCAAAAAATGGCAGATTCCACGAGTCATAAACACTGATAAGGCTCATACCTATGGCCGTGCTTTGTCGCGACTAAAACAGGAAGGAAAGTGTCCTGAAGACTTGGAGCATCGACAGATTAAATACAAGAATAACGTGATTGAATGTGATCATGGCAAGCTCAAACGAATCATCAAGGCTACGTTGGGATTCAAGTCTATGAAAACGGCTTATGCCACAATTAAAGGTATTGAGGTTATGCGTGCTCTACGCAAAGGACAAGCTTCATTATTTTATAACGGTAATATTCTAGGAGAAGTTTGGCTAGTAAATAGAGTTTTCGGTCTCTAAGCTTTTTTGAAGGGAAAATCATCGACTCAGATCCCTATTTGCAACAGTGCCTTTAATATTTAGTTTAAATCGACCTGTTAAACGTTCAGGTTGTCCTTTTTCTAATCGTTCAAGAGCATCAAGTAATTGTTGTCTAGTAACTTCGGGATTTCTAATCTTTGCCATATAAAAATACCTATTAAAGTTGATCTCTCGGGACTGTCATAATTTTATAAGGTTCAAAGTTTAAGTTCATACTCTGCATTATTTTTTCAGCAGCTTGGATGCGTATTTTGTGAAATTCGTAAATGTCATCGGATAACTGTCCTTCAATGCTTAGAACCTCTAATATGTTTATACTTTCTTGTCTTACAGCTTGAGCATAAGCTGTACTTTCAATAATTGACCAATCACAATCTACACATTCAGGAAATTCTATACCAATTCTCATACTACATGCACGATTGATACAGTACATTCCTGGAGCAATAGCATGGATGTGTTTTCTTCCTGATTTGATTTCTTTCTCAAAGTATTTAGATGACATATCCCTATCATTAAAATCTTGTTGGTACAAAAATTTGCCATAACCTCCACCCAAATTATGTCCAAGCTTTGCTTTCAATGAAATATTAGAAAGTAAATTAGCTTGCTGTCTAATTTTTTCTTGCTCTAGGCTTTGTTGCACAAAGATTTAAAAGTTAAGACTTCTCATATCTACTCAAATTTAAGTGACAACTCGGGTATGTGGTCTGCCTAAGTCCGTAAATTTATTTAATACTGCCATACGTGCATGAATCTCATTGACTTGGCTTTGAAAATTTCTCGCACTGAGTTTATCCCCCAATAATTTGATGCAATGCATCTTGGTTTCAACCAAACTTCGCCGATGATAGCCTGACCATTTCTTCCAAATAGTTCTTCCTAAACGTTTAACTGTTCGAAGCAACTCATTGCGTTCTAGCGAGCTCATCTTTTTATCTTTCCATGGCTTCGCATTTTTTCTTGGTGGAATCACTGCATGTGCTTGCCGATCCGCAATGACCTGTCGGCACTGTTTGGTATCATAAGCTCCATCGGTATAGACGGAGTCAACTCTCTCATCTTGTGGAATCTGATCGAGTAAATCACCAAGTACCTGTGAATCACTCACATTGTTGGT
>NZ_JAKTIG010000068.1:0-35416 GCF_027855145.1 Acinetobacter sp. AOR18_HL | reverse complement strand
TTGATTAATCGAAATAATTTTCATTGATTGATTGGTTTAAATTACTCGAAGTTTATTTGAGCGAAATTTAAGTCAGTAATTGATGAGCCAGAATTGGTACCTTGTCTTTAAATAAGGTACAAAATGATTTTAACTGAAGAGTTTGATCATGGCTCAGATTGAACGCTGGCGGCAGGCTTAACACATGCAAGTCGAGCGGAGAGAGGTAGCTTGCTACTGATCTTAGCGGCGGACGGGTGAGTAATGCTTAGGAATCTGCCTATTAGTGGGGGACAACATTTCGAAAGGAATGCTAATACCGCATACGTCCTACGGGAGAAAGCAGGGGATCTTCGGACCTTGCGCTAATAGATGAGCCTAAGTCGGATTAGCTAGTTGGTGGGGTAAAGGCCTACCAAGGCGACGATCTGTAGCGGGTCTGAGAGGATGATCCGCCACACTGGGACTGAGACACGGCCCAGACTCCTACGGGAGGCAGCAGTGGGGAATATTGGACAATGGGCGCAAGCCTGATCCAGCCATGCCGCGTGTGTGAAGAAGGCCTTATGGTTGTAAAGCACTTTAAGCGAGGAGGAGGCTACTTTAGTTAATACCTAGAGATAGTGGACGTTACTCGCAGAATAAGCACCGGCTAACTCTGTGCCAGCAGCCGCGGTAATACAGAGGGTGCAAGCGTTAATCGGATTTACTGGGCGTAAAGCGCGCGTAGGCGGCTAATTAAGTCAAATGTGAAATCCCCGAGCTTAACTTGGGAATTGCATTCGATACTGGTTAGCTAGAGTGTGGGAGAGGATGGTAGAATTCCAGGTGTAGCGGTGAAATGCGTAGAGATCTGGAGGAATACCGATGGCGAAGGCAGCCATCTGGCCTAACACTGACGCTGAGGTGCGAAAGCATGGGGAGCAAACAGGATTAGATACCCTGGTAGTCCATGCCGTAAACGATGTCTACTAGCCGTTGGGGCCTTTGAGGCTTTAGTGGCGCAGCTAACGCGATAAGTAGACCGCCTGGGGAGTACGGTCGCAAGACTAAAACTCAAATGAATTGACGGGGGCCCGCACAAGCGGTGGAGCATGTGGTTTAATTCGATGCAACGCGAAGAACCTTACCTGGCCTTGACATAGTAAGAACTTTCCAGAGATGGATTGGTGCCTTCGGGAACTTACATACAGGTGCTGCATGGCTGTCGTCAGCTCGTGTCGTGAGATGTTGGGTTAAGTCCCGCAACGAGCGCAACCCTTTTCCTTATTTGCCAGCGAGTAATGTCGGGAACTTTAAGGATACTGCCAGTGACAAACTGGAGGAAGGCGGGGACGACGTCAAGTCATCATGGCCCTTACGGCCAGGGCTACACACGTGCTACAATGGTCGGTACAAAGGGTTGCTACCTAGCGATAGGATGCTAATCTCAAAAAGCCGATCGTAGTCCGGATTGGAGTCTGCAACTCGACTCCATGAAGTCGGAATCGCTAGTAATCGCGGATCAGAATGCCGCGGTGAATACGTTCCCGGGCCTTGTACACACCGCCCGTCACACCATGGGAGTTTGTTGCACCAGAAGTAGCTAGCCTAACTGCAAAGAGGGCGGTTACCACGGTGTGGCCGATGACTGGGGTGAAGTCGTAACAAGGTAGCCGTAGGGGAACCTGCGGCTGGATCACCTCCTTAACGAAAGATTGACGATTGGTAAGAATCCACAACAAGTTGTTCTTCATAGATGTATCTGAGGGTCTGTAGCTCAGTTGGTTAGAGCACACGCTTGATAAGCGTGGGGTCACAAGTTCAAGTCTTGTCAGACCCACCATGACTTTGACTGGTTGAAGTTATAGATAAAAGATACATGACTGATGATGTAAGCTGGGGACTTAGCTTAGTTGGTAGAGCGCCTGCTTTGCACGCAGGAGGTCAGGAGTTCGACTCTCCTAGTCTCCACCAGAACTTAAGAGAAGTTCGGATTACAGAAATTAGTAAATAGAGATTTCGGTCTTGGTTTATTAACTTCTGTGATTTAAGTATCACGGTATTAAGCATGACCTGACGAAGGCGTGTTTATTCATTAACAGATTGGCAAAATTGAGTCTGAAATAAATTGTTCACTCAAGAGTTTAGATTAAGCAATTAATCTAGATGAATTGAGAACTAGCAAATTAACTGAATCAAGCGTTTTGGTATATGAATTTAGATTGAAGCTGTACAGTGTTTAAGTACACAGACAACAGATAGTAGCGATGAAGAATCGCACGGACAACACTCACTTGTAGGTGTTGACGACTGTTTGGGGTTGTATAGTCAAGTAATTAAGTGCATGTGGTGGATGCCTTGGCAGTCAGAGGCGATGAAAGACGTGATAGCCTGCGAAAAGCTCCGGGGAGGCGGCAAATATCCTTTGATCCGGAGATTTCTGAATGGGGGAACCCACCTACTTTAAGGTAGGTATTGCAACATGAATACATAGTGTTGCAAGGCGAACGAGGGGAAGTGAAACATCTCAGTACCCTTAGGAAAAGAAATCAATTGAGATTCCCTCAGTAGCGGCGAGCGAACGGGGATCAGCCCATTAAGTTATGTGTGTTTTAGTGGAACGCTCTGGGAAGTGCGAACGTAGAGGGTGATATTCCCGTACACGAAAGGGCACACATAATGATGACGAGTAGGGCGAGGCACGTGAAACCTTGTCTGAATATGGGGGGACCATCCTCCAAGGCTAAATACTCCTGACTGACCGATAGTGAACCAGTACCGTGAGGGAAAGGCGAAAAGAACCCCTGTGAGGGGAGTGAAATAGATCCTGAAACCGCATGCATACAAGCAGTGGGAGCACCTTCGTGGTGTGACTGCGTACCTTTTGTATAATGGGTCAGCGACTTATATTCAGTAGCGAGGTTAACCGTATAGGGGAGCCGTAGAGAAATCGAGTCTTAATAGGGCGTTTAGTTGCTGGGTATAGACCCGAAACCAGGCGATCTATCCATGAGCAGGTTGAAGGTTGGGTAACACTAACTGGAGGACCGAACCCACTGTCGTTGAAAAGCCAGGGGATGACTTGTGGATAGGGGTGAAAGGCTAATCAAGCCTGGTGATAGCTGGTTCTCCCCGAAAGCTATTTAGGTAGCGCCTCGGACGAATACCATAGGGGGTAGAGCACTGTTTCGGCTAGGGGGTCATCCCGACTTACCAAACCGATGCAAACTCCGAATACCTATGAGTACTATCCGGGAGACAGACTGCGGGTGCTAACGTCCGTAGTCAAGAGGAAAACAATCCAGACCGCCAGCTAAGGCCCCAAAATCATAGTTAAGTGGGAAACGATGTGGGAAGGCATAGACAGCTAGGAGGTTGGCTTAGAAGCAGCCACCCTTTAAAGAAAGCGTAATAGCTCACTAGTCGAGTCGGCCTGCGCGGAAGATGTAACGGGGCTAAAACTATGTGCCGAAGCTGCGGATTTGACATTAGTCAAGTGGTAGGGGAGCGTTCTGTAAGCCGATGAAGGTGTATTGAGAAGTATGCTGGAGGTATCAGAAGTGCGAATGCTGACGTGAGTAACGACAAAACGGGTGAAAAACCCGTTCGCCGAAAGACCAAGGGTTCCAGTCCAACGTTAATCGGGGCTGGGTGAGTCGACCCCTAAGGCGAGGCCGAAAGGCGTAGTCGATGGGAAATTGGTTAATATTCCAATACTTCTGTGTAATGCGATGAGAGGACGGAGAAGGTTAAGTCAGCCTGGCGTTGGTTGTCCAGGTGGAAGGATGTAGGTATGTATCTTAGGCAAATCCGGGGTACTCTATACTGAGATCCGATAGCAAGCTGTACTTGTACAGTGAAGTGGCTGATACCATGCTTCCAGGAAAAGTCTCTAAGCTTCAGTTACACAGGAATCGTACCCGAAACCGACACAGGTGGTCAGGTCGAGTAGACCAAGGCGCTTGAGAGAACTCTGCTGAAGGAACTAGGCAAAATGGTACCGTAACTTCGGGAGAAGGTACGCTGTTGTTGGTGATGGAACTTGCTTCCTGAGCTGACGACAGCCGCAGAAACCAGGCCGCTGCAACTGTTTATTAAAAACATAGCACTCTGCAAACACGAAAGTGGACGTATAGGGTGTGATGCCTGCCCGGTGCTGGAAGGTTAATTGATGGGGTTAGCGTAAGCGAAGCTCTTGATCGAAGCCCCAGTAAACGGCGGCCGTAACTATAACGGTCCTAAGGTAGCGAAATTCCTTGTCGGGTAAGTTCCGACCTGCACGAATGGCATAATGATGGCGGCGCTGTCTCCAGCAGAGGCTCAGTGAAATCGAAATCGCTGTGAAGATGCAGTGTACCCGCGGCTAGACGGAAAGACCCCGTGAACCTTTACTGCAGCTTGACACTGAACTTTGACCTTACTTGTGTAGGATAGGTGGGAGGCTTTGAAGTTGGAACGCTAGTTCCAATGGAGCCGTCCTTGAAATACCACCCTGGTAATGTTGAGGTTCTAACTCTGTCCCGTTATCCGGGACGAGGACCGTGTCTGGTGGGTAGTTTGACTGGGGCGGTCTCCTCCTAAAGAGTAACGGAGGAGTACGAAGGTGCGCTCAGCGTGGTCGGAAATCACGCGTAGAGTATAAAGGCAAAAGCGCGCTTAACTGCGAGACCCACAAGTCGAGCAGGTACGAAAGTAGGTCTTAGTGATCCGGTGGTTCTGTATGGAAGGGCCATCGCTCAACGGATAAAAGGTACTCTGGGGATAACAGGCTGATACCGCCCAAGAGTTCATATCGACGGCGGTGTTTGGCACCTCGATGTCGGCTCATCTCATCCTGGGGCTGAAGCAGGTCCCAAGGGTATGGCTGTTCGCCATTTAAAGAGGTACGCGAGCTGGGTTTAGAACGTCGTGAGACAGTTCGGTCCCTATCTACCGTGGGCGCTGGAAATTTGAGAGGATCTGCTCCTAGTACGAGAGGACCAGAGTGGACGAACCTCTGGTGTACCGGTTGTGACGCCAGTCGCATCGCCGGGTAGCTATGTTCGGAAGGGATAACCGCTGAAAGCATCTAAGCGGGAAGCCTACCTCAAGATAAGATTTCCCTAGGAATTTATTCCTCTAAAGAGCCGTTCGAGACTAGGACGTTGATAGGTTGGATGTGGAAGCATAGTGATATGTGAAGCTGACCAATACTAATTGCTCGTGAGGCTTGACTATACAACACCCAAGCAGTTGTATATGAAGCATCAATCGATTCATAAACATGCAAAGCAACTTGATTTAGTTATACTACTAGCTAAAATGAACAACGAAAAATCAGACCAATCAGCCCATCTGTAAAGATTTGGAAAACGCAACGTATCACACAGTGAATAAAACGAAGCAAGTATCCATACCAGTTGTGCTGGCGACCATAGCAAGAGTGAACCACCTGATCCCTTCCCGAACTCAGAAGTGAAACCTCTTAGCGCTGATGGTAGTGTGGGGTTACCCATGTGAGAGTAAGTCATCGCCAGCTCATTATTCTAAACACCCCCGTTCTAATGAATGGGGGTGTTTTTTATTGGGGGGAATTTGTATCCTCAATCTTTAAACATTAAAACTTATTCAAATTATAAAGAAATAAATCTACTCTAAAATTATTTACCTAATTAGAAATTTAATATGCAATGGATCGTAATTAAAACTTTCTCGTTTCCTTATGAGGCACAAATTGCAAAGACTCAACTAGAAGCATTTGGAATTCCTGTTTATATTGAAAATGAGCATACAATTAATATGGATTGGTTTTATTCTAATGCTTTAGGTGGGGTTCGTTTATTAGTTCCAGAGAACTATGTTGATGAAGCGAAGTCATTTCTTGAAAAAGACTTTAGTGATGAGCTTGAACAAAAGTTCGGGGAGAGTAAAGAATGTTGCCCTGAGTGTGGAAGTTTGGATATAGAAGTTAATACTAAAGGAAAAAAATCTGCCTTTTTAGCGTTTATGTTTTTTGGCCTACCTTTATTTTCTTTTAAAAATGGTAATAGATGTAAGCGTTGTGGACACTTTTGGAATTAAATATATAGTAAACGATTATTGATTATCTTAATTATGGAGCCTAATGAAGAGATATAGGTATGAAAGCTATTGATATTAAAAAATAAATTATTTTGATGGCCATTCAATTTAATAAATATAAGGACTTATTTAATGGTAAATAAAAAACAGCTCACTCAAAAGCAAATAGAGTTACTCCTTGAATTATTAAGGAATAGATTTGAAAAAAATACACATCGTCATACAGAAATGGATTGGTCGGATGTGCAAAATAAACTAATTAAGGTTCCTGATAAACTTTGGTCATTGCAGGAAATGGAAAATACAGGAGGAGAGCCTGATGTTATTGTTTTTGACCAGCAGAAAGACGAATATTTATTTGTAGATTGCTCTCTTGAGACACCTAAAGGTCGTAGAAGCCTTTGCTATGATCGTGAGGCTTTAGAATCTAGAAAAGATCATCCTCCTAAAAATAGCGCAATAGATGTAGCTAAGGAAATGGGAGTTGAACTTTTAACAGAAGAGCAATATTACCAACTACAAGAAATTGAAGAGTTTGATCTTAAAACATCAAGTTGGCTCAAAACCCCAAATGAGATTCGTAAACTAGATGGAGCACTTTTTGCTGATCGTCGATATGGTCGTGTCTTTATTTATCATAATGGAGCGCAGTCTTATTATGCTGCTCGTGGTTTCCGTTGTTGCTTAAGAGTATAGGCATTGCATTGTATTTGAATAAAAAGAATAGGCTTTGATGTTTTATGCCAAGAAAATGGAGATTCTTGCAACTTTTGATTAATGGCAAACATGACAAGATATGTTCTGGAATTAAATAAAAACATCAGGACACCTGTAGAAATGCAACCCAACCCAATTTACTATAATGAACAACATATTGCTTTTGCTGATAATGTTCGTCGATTTGTACAAAAAGAAATGGCTCCTTTCGTTAATGAATGGGATGAGGCTGAGACATTCCCAAGAGAGCTATATAAAAAGGCTGCTGAAATTGGTCTATTAGGTTTAGGTTTTTCTGAGGAATATGGCGGTATTCCCGATGCAGATCCATTTTATTCATTACTGGCTGGTGTAGAAATGGCAAAAGCTGGTTCGGGTGGAGTACATATTTCACTCATGGTACATACAATTGGAGCACCACCGATTCAGCATTTTGGTAGCGAAGAATTAAAGTCAAAAGTTTTACCAGGGATTATTTCTGGTGAAAAGATTTCAGCATTGGCGATTACAGAACCAGGCGGTGGTTCTGATGTGGCTGCATTACAAACTAAAGCTGTTCGTGATGGTGACTATTATGTTGTCTCGGGTGAGAAAACATTTATCACATCGGGAATTCGTGCAGATTACTATACTGTTGCAGTGCGTACAGATCCAACCAAAACAGGTGCTGAAGGCATTTCAATGTTGCTCGTTGATGCGCACAGTGAGGGAATTACTAAAACACCTTTAAAGAAAATGGGATGGTGGGCTTCTGATACAGCTCATTTGCATTTTGATCAAGTGAGAGTACCTGCATCAAATCTGCTCGGTAAAGAAAATGCTGGTTTTAAAGTTATTATGAATAATTTTAATATGGAGCGTTTTTTCTTGGGTGTAGTGGCGTATGGCTATGCTTTAGTCTGTTATGAAGAAGCTTTAGATTGGGCACAGCAACGAAAAACTTTTGGTAAGCGATTAATAGATCATCAAGTGGTTCGTCATAAATTGGTAGATATGGCAACGCAATTAACCTCAACACGTGCTTTGCTTGAAGAAACTGCATGGAAAATGACACAGCCGCAATTACAAGGCCCTGAGTTAGTCGCACAGATTTCGATGCTTAAGAATGTGGCAACACGTGCTATGCAATTTTGTGCTGATGCTGCTGTGCAAACCTTAGGTGGTATGGGCTTTATGCGTGGGACAAAATCTGAGCGTATTTACCGTGAAGTGAAGGTGAATATGATTGGTGGCGGTGCTGAAGAAATTATGAAAGATTTGATTAGTAAGCAGCTCGGTTACTGATTTATGGATTAGGTGGTTTTGTACTACCTAATCTTCTTCGAGTATTAGTTGTAACGGATCAACCCATTGTTCGTTTAAAACTGCCCATCTCTCATGATCTTTCCAAGTTTTTCCGCCAATACGAAGATATTGGCGAGAAAAGCCTTCTTTTATGAAACCGGCATTGGCAACCAGTTGAATTGAGGCAATGTTATCAGGTTGTATATTTGCTTCTAGCCGATGCAAGTTTAGTTTTTCAAAGGCCTCTTTGATTAATAACTTTAGCCCTTGTTTCATGTAGCCATGACCTTGATAGGGGTGGAATGCTTCATAGCCCAAGTAAGCTGAATAGAAATGACCTCTAATGACATTAGAGATGTTAAAAGTTCCAACAATACTGTGGTCTTGAGTTAAGCAAACAAAATAGCGATGCTCTTGTTCTAGATATCTTTGAAAGTCGGCTGGTGGATATGTCCAAGGTTGGTGTAATTGAATACTACGTTCATAGGCTGCTTGAATCTCTACAAGGTCACCTTTCTTGGGTTTACGCAAATAGACTAAACTCATTTTAATGCCATCTCCCAAACCATTTCGGTTAACTCATCAATTTTGACTTTACCTTCAGATTTATACCAAGTGACAGTCCATGAAATCGCACCACCAACTAATCTTCGCCAAATAAAGGCATCATGTTTTATCTTGCTTTGAGTGCGTAACTTTTCAATGACATCTAACCAGATTTGTTCATATTCATTACGCATTTCTAAAAGATAATCTTGTTTTTCTTTTGACAGCGCAAACCACTCATAAACCAAAACAGCCATAGCTGCACCAGTATCTCCAGTAATTGAAATGAGTTCTGCTTTAATAAGAGCTCGTAATTGATGTTCTGGATCGGTAGATTGAGCTGCTGCCTCTTCTAAACGAGCAAGATTGTGAATGATAGTTTGCTCCATTACGTGAGCGAGGATGTCATCTTTACTTTTGAAGTGGTGGAACAAGCTACCTGATTGAATCCCAATAAATTGAGCAAGTTCGCGTACAGTAGTTTTGTCATAGCCTTGCTTGTGAAATAGATAGGCAGCCCCCTGTAATAAACGACCTCGTGGACTATCATCAAAGCAAGAAATATTTGGAATCTGTTCAATTGAAGTAGCAATCATACGAAAGCTGAATCCTTTATATAAAAATATTTACGGAAAAAATTTTGCTAAATCTCACCATGTTTTAGGCTAGTTGTCGAGTTTGGCAGTTTTAGTCAATTTCACAATAACATTTTGCTCTTTACAAACCAAGCGCTTGCTTGGTAATGTTGAGTGTAATTTTTAAACAAAATAATGAGAAATAAAATGGCAAGTGATCAGCAGGATGATAAGCGTGTCGTAAAAATAGGTTGTGCCTCAGGTTTTTGGGGGGATACCAATACTGCCGCTTTCCAATTAGTACATTTAGCCGATATTAATTATTTGGTTTTTGATTACTTGTCAGAAATCACCATGTCGATTATGGCAAAAGCGAAAATGGTAGAACCGAAACATGGTTATGCTTTGGACTTTGTCAGTCGGGTGATGGCGCCTCTACTTAAAAAAATTGCAGAAAAAAAGATTAAGGTCATTAGTAATGCAGGTGGTGTTAACCCATTGGCATGTCGAGATGCTTTGCAAAAAATAATTAAAGAATATGGACTAGAGCTAAAAGTTGCCGTGGTTTTAGGTGATGATCTTTTACCGCAACATGAGCACCTCAAACAGCAAAATATTCGGGAAATGTTTAGCGGGGAAGCTTTGCCAGAACAAGTGGCGAGTAGTAATGCTTATTTAGGGGCGGTGGCTATTCGTGACGCCTTAGACTTAGGCGCTGATATTGTAATTACTGGCCGTGTAGTTGACTCTGCTGTGGTACTTGCACCCTTAGTTCATGAATATCAATGGTCACTCGATGACTATGACAAATTGGCGCAAGGTTCGTTGGCAGGTCATGTGATTGAGTGTGGTGCCCAGTGTACGGGTGGTAATTTTACCGATTGGCAATTGGTGCAGGGCTTCGACAACATGGGTTTTCCAGTGGTTGAAGTGAGTGGAGATGGCTCATTTGTTGTAACTAAGCCTCAAGGTACAGGTGGTCTAGTTTCTACCGCTACGGTTGCAGAGCAAATTGTTTATGAAATAGGCAATCCTCAAGCGTATTTACTACCCGATGTAATTGCTGATTTCAGCCAAGTGCATTTAGAACAAGTTGGGGAGCATCGAGTCCGTGTGACGGGAGCGAAAGGACAAGCACCAACTACACAATATAAAGTCAGTGCGACCTATCCAGATGGTTATCGGGTTTTAGTGAGTTTTTTAATTGCAGGACGTGAGGCACCACAAAAAGCACAAGTCATTGCTGATGCGATTTTGACTAAGTGCGAACGTGTTTTAGCAATGCGTTCGGTACCACCTTTTAGTGAAAAGTCTGTTGAGATTTTAGGTATTGAAAGTACCTATGGCGAACATGCTCGAGCATTAAATAGCCGTGAAGTTGTGATCAAAATAGCTGTAAAACACATGTTTAAAGAAGCATGTATGTTCTTTGCATCGGAAATTGCTCAGGCTTCAACAGGCATGGCTCCGGCTTTGGCAGGGATAGTGGGGGGGCGTCCAAAAGCATCGCCAGTGATTAAACTATTTTCATTTTTAATAGATAAAAATCAAGTAAGTGTCGAAATCGATTTTGAAGGAAAACGCTACCCAGTTGAGATTCCACAAGGAGTTTCTACAGAGCAATTGCCTAATTTAAAGGCAGGTGAAAATGCAATTTATCAAGGAGATGAAATTGAAGTTCCTTTGATTGAAATTGCTCATGCCCGCAGTGGTGATAAAGGCAATCATAGCAATATTGGTGTGATTGCACGTAAAGCAGAATATTTGCCATGGATTCGTGCAGCACTGACGGAAGAGGCTGTTGCAAGCTATATGCAACATGTCTTAGATGCAGAGAAAGGGCGAGTAATCCGTTATGAGTTACCGGGTTTGAATGCACTAAATTTTATGCTAGAAAATGCCTTGGGTGGCGGTGGTGTTGCAAGTCTACGTATAGATCCGCAAGGGAAGGCCTTTGCACAACAATTATTGGATATGCCTGTAAAAGTTCCGGCACATCTTTTAGAAAAATAAAATAAATGGATGAAACAAAGATGAGTTATCAATCAATATTTAGAACAGATGCTTTCGCCAATAAAGTCATTATTGTGACAGGTGGTGGCTCTGGAATAGGGCGTTGTACTGCACATGAGCTTGCAGCCCTCGGCGCTCAAGTAGTGATTACAGGACGAAAAATTGAAAAATTAGAGAAAGTAAGCCAAGAAATTATAGAAGATGGGGGCTTAGTTCATTTCATTGTTTGTGATAACCGTGAAGAAGAACAAGTGAAAAATATGATTGCCGAAGTGATTGAGAAATTCGGCAAACTAGATGGCTTGGTAAATAATGCTGGCGGCCAGTTCCCCTCAGCTTTAGAGAATATTTCAGCGAATGGTTTCGATGCAGTCGTGCGTAATAATTTACACGCAACTTTCTATCTAATGCGTGAAGCTTATAACCAATGGATGGCTAAACATGGTGGCAGTATTGTAAATATGACTGCTGATATGTGGGGCGGCATGCCGGGAATGGGACATTCTGGTGCTGCGCGTTCAGGGGTTGATAACTTAACTAAAACAGCATCGGTTGAGTGGGGCAAATCTGGCGTTCGTGTAAATGCGGTTGCACCGGGGTGGATTGTGTCATCCGGTATGGATAATTATAGCGGTGATTTTGCCAAAGTAATTATTCCAAGTCTTGCTGGCAATGTACCGCTCAAACGTATGGGAACTGAGTCAGAAGTTTCATCGGCAATTTGTTATTTACTGTCCGATGCTGCGGCTTTTGTGTCAGGAGTAACTTTGCGTATTGATGGTGCCGCATCGCAAGGAACACGAATGTATCCACTAGCTGAAGCAACAAATAGTCAGTCTTATAATGGTTTCCATCGCGCGTTTATTCCTGAAATTTTTCAGAAAAAGACTGAGGCTGAGGAGGAATAACAGTGACTATTCTCCAATCCGAAATTGCTGTTGGTAGTGAACAGTATCAAAAGAATAAAGAGGCATTGCTTACTCAACTGAGTGAAGTCCGTGCAATTCAGCAAAAAAGTATTGATAAATCATATGCTGCCAAACCGAAATTCGATAAAAAGGGCAAGATTCTACCGCATGAGCGTGTACGGTTGTTACTCGATGCTGATTCACCTTTTGTTGAGCTTTGTGGCTTGGTTGGCTACAACATGCATGATGACAAGGACGGCTCCGAAGCAGGTGGTGGCGTAATTGCCGGCATTGGTTTTGTCAGTGGTGTGCGCTGTCTGGTCTCTGCAAGTAATAGTGCGATCAAGGGCGGGACCATGTCCCCTATGGGCGTACAAAAAACTTTGCGTTTGCAAAAAATTGCCTTAGAACAAAAACTCCCGCTGATTACGCTGACCGAAAGTGGCGGCGCTAACTTAAATTATGCTGCTGAAGTATTTACCTATGGTGGAATGACTTTTGCCAATCAGGCACGTCTTTCTGCGGCGGGTATTCCCCAACTTGCAGTGGTGCATGGTAATGCAACGGCAGGAGGTGCTTATCAGCCCGGTCTTTCAGATTATGTAATTGCTGTACGTAAACAGACTGAAATGTTACTTGCAGGCCCACCTTTACTTCTGGCTGCCACGGGTGAAGTCGCTACAGCGGAGGAATTGGGTGGGGCAGAAATGCATGCGCAGGTTGCTGGAACCGCAGAATATTTGGCTGAAAATGATGCTGACGGTATTCGGCTTGCACGTGAAATTTTTGAACACCTGAACTGGAAAGAGCAAATCAAACCAGTTGATGTGACTTATAAAGAGCCTCGTTACGATACCGAGGAACTGTTGGGTGTTATTCCAAGTGATCCTAAACAACCATTCAATATGAAAGAAGTGGTTGCCCGCATTATTGACGATTCAGATTTTCTAGAATTTAAGCAGGAATATGATGATTTAACGGTATGTGGCTGGGCAAAAATTGGAGGCTTGCATACCGGTATTATTACCAATAATGGTCCGATTACCCCTCAAGGGGCAGCTAAAGCAGCTCAGTTTATTCACTTATGTGAACAGACTAATCGCCCGTTATTATTCTTACATAACACTACTGGCTTTATGGTGGGAACCGATGCCGAGCAAAATGGCATTATTAAACATGGCTCAAAACTGATTCAAGCGGTTGCCAATTGTACTGTACCTAAAATTTCGATCGTTGTGGCAGGCTCATATGGTGCTGGTAACTACGCGATGTGTGGTCGAAGCCTATCACCAGACTTTATTTTTGCTTGGCCAAATTCGCATGTTGCCGTAATGGGTGCTGCTCAAGCTGGAAAAGTGCTACGCATTGTGGCTGAAGGGAAACAAAAAGCTTCCGGTCAGGAACCGAATCCGCAAATGCTCGATTTTCTTGAGCAAAGTACAGCGATGAAATTGGAACAGCAATCTACTGCGCTTTTTAATACGGCCATGTTACATGATGATGGCATTATCGATCCGCGAGATACCCGAAAATTATTAATTTTCCTTTTACAGACCATTTATGAAGCACAGCAACGAGAGCTAAATCCAACTCGTTTTGGTGTGTCCCGTTTTTAATCAACCTTTACCGCAATTAAAAAAATTAATAGGAATAACACAATGAAATTTACTGCCGAACATGAAGCATTACGTCGCACAGCGCGTCAATTTGTTGAAAATGAACTGAATCCGAATATTCCGGAATGGGAAGAAGTTGGACGTTTCCCGATCCACGATGTATTTAAAAAGATGGGGGATCTTGGCCTATTGGGGATTTGTAAGCCTGAGGAAAATGGTGGTCTGGCTTTAGATTATTCGTATAACCTTGTGGTCGCAGAAGAAATTGGCTATGCGACTTGTGGCGGGGTGCCTTTAGCTATTGGTGTACAAACCGATATGGCAACACCTGCTTTGGCACGTTTTGGAAGTAAAGAGTTACGCGATGAATTTTTAACACCAGCGATTGCTGGGGAATATGTTGCATCCATTGCAGTATCGGAAGTACATGCTGGTTCGGATGTTGCTGCCATTAAAACGACTGCTAAAAAAGATGGCGATGACTATGTCATTAACGGCAGCAAGATGTGGATTACCAACTCATTGCAGGCCGACTTCTTTTGTCTTTTAGCCAACACATCTGATGATAAACCTCATGTTAATAAGTCGATGATTATTGTGCCGGCAAAAACTAAAGGGATTAGTTTTTCAGAACCATTAAATAAATTAGGGATGCGTTCAACGACCACAGCACAAGTTTATTTAGACAATGTACGTGTGCCTCAGCGTAACTTGGTGGGTGTCGAAGGTATGGGCTTCATGATGCAAATGATGCAATTTCAGGAAGAGCGTTTATGGGCATGTGCTAATGCGATTGGCGGCTTGCAGCATTGTATTCAGCAAACGATTAATTACACCAAAGAGCGTACTACTTTTGGTCAACCACTCATTAATAATCAATATATTCATTTCCGCTTTGCTGAACTCATGACGGAAGTGGAAGCACTTAAAGCATTAACTTATCAAGCATGCGAACAGCATATTGCGGGCGAAGATGTCACGATGTTGGCATCTATGGCAAAACTCAAAGCTGGACGTTTAACTCGTGAAGTTGCTGATAGTTGTCTGCAATACTGGGGTGCCAATGGCTTCATGTGGGATAACCCTGCATCGCAGCTGTATCGTGATGGTCGTTTAGGCTCTATTGGCGGTGGTGCAGATGAGATTATGTTGGGGATTATCTGTAAGTTGATGGACATTCTGCCTAAAAAGCAGAAATAAAAATAAGGAATACACCATGACACTTTCGATATCTTTACAAGCTTTAGATCTTGATGACAGCATTCAATTAGAACAAGACAGCAGTATTTTATACCTTTGGTTAAATCGACCAGAGAGCCGTAATGCCATGAACTTGAATATGGTGAATGCCATTCAACAAGTTTTTGCTGCTATTCGCGATGACCTTTCGATTCGTGCGGTGATTATCCGTGGTGAAGGCGGGGCTTTTTGTGCAGGTGGGGATATTAAAGACATGGCTGCCTTACGAGTTGAAGCAACTCATGTCGGCAGTCTACAACCTTATGCTGACTTTAACCGCCGTTTTGGTGCCATGCTTGAGCAAGTTGAAGCTGCACCACAGACTGTTGTGGTCATTTTAGAGGGGGCAGTGTTAGGTGGGGGATTTGGTCTTGCATGTGTTTCCGATGTTGCCATTAGTCGTGACAATACCCAGTTTGGTTTACCTGAAACGGGTCTAGGTGTAATTCCTGCGCAAATTGCTCCTTTTGTGGTGAAACGTATTGGCCTGACTCAGGCACGCCGACTTGCTTTACTCGGCATGCGTTTTGAAGGACATACAGCACTAAGTGTCGGTGTGGTTCATCAAATTGCACATAATGAAATTGAGCTTGAACAAGCTTTACAGGAAACCATTCAACACATTAAACGTGCCGCACCCGAGGCTTCCCGCGTGACTAAAGCACTGTTACATCGAACGTTCAATGAGCCTTTGAGTGATTTATTAGATGATGCTGCACAGCAGTTTGCTCAAGCGGTTGGTGGTGCCGAAGGACAAGAAGGTACGATGGCTTTTATCCAGAAACGGTTGCCGAATTGGGCCGATGAATCATAAGCGATAGGGATAAAAATAATGAAATTTTCAAAAGTTCTGATTGCCAATCGTGGTGAAATTGTAGTTCGAGTCATGCAAACTGCTAAGGCAATGGGCTATCAAACTGTCGCAGTTTATTCCGATGCAGACCGTCATGCTCGCCATGTGCAAGAGGCCGATGAAGCTGTCTATATTGGTGCTTCAAAAGTATCTGAGTCATATCTTTCAATTACCAAGATAATAGATGCATGCAAAAAGACAGGTGCTGATGCAGTTCATCCGGGTTATGGTTTTTTGTCTGAAAATACTGATTTTGCTCAGGCGTGTATCGATAACCAGATTACGTTTATTGGGCCTACCGCTTCTGCAATTGAGTTAATGGGCAGTAAACGCCTTTCAAAAATTGCCATGATTGAAGCAGGTGTACCTTGTGTGCCGGGTTACGAAGGCGATCGTCAAGACCTTGAATATTTAACAGCTCAAGCTGAGCAAGTTGGCTTTCCAATTATGGTAAAAGCCTCTGCGGGTGGTGGCGGTCGTGGCATGCGTTTGGTACAGCACCTCTCTGAGTTGGTGGAAGCTTTACAAACTGCGCGTTCAGAAGCTGAAAATGCCTTTGGTTCAGGCGAGCTTATTTTAGAAAAAGCTGTCATTGCTCCGCGCCATGTCGAAATTCAGATTTTTGGCGATACACACGGCAATTATGTTTATTTGTTTGAGCGTGATTGTTCAATCCAGCGCCGTCACCAAAAGGTCGTTGAAGAGGCGCCGTGTCCAGTCATGACACCTGAACTACGTCTGCAAATGGGTGAGGCAGCTGTGGCAGCGGCAAAAGCATGTGCTTATGTTGGTGCGGGAACGGTTGAATTTTTACTTGATGCGTCGGGTGCATTTTATTTTTTGGAAATGAATACCCGCTTACAGGTAGAACATCCTGTGACTGAGCTTATTACAGGATTGGACTTGGTTGAATGGCAGTTGCGTGTTGCCAATGGTGAGCATTTACCACTGCAACAACATGAATTGACTTTAAACGGACATGCTATTGAAGTACGTTTGTATGCAGAAGACCCTCGTCGGGATTTCTTACCCCAAACAGGAAAAGTTTTACGCTGGAAGCCCGCAACTTTGCCAAATGTACGGATTGATCATGGGATGTTGGCAACTGATGAGGTTAGCCCATTTTACGACCCGATGGTGGCGAAGGTAATTGCATATGGGAAAACCCGTGAGGATGCGATTCGCTTACTTGCGCGTGCAGTTGATGACTGTGTTTTGTTAGGTGTAAACAGTAATAAACAATTTTTGGTCAATTTATTACGCCATCCCGTTGTTGTGGCTGGTGATACCAATACCGCATTCATTCAACAGCATTTTCAAAATGACAGCAGTCTACATAAGCAGGTTCTATCTTTAGAAACCTTAGCCATTGCTGCTGCATTATTTAGTCAAAGTACAGGTACTGCGGTGTGGCAAACTGGATTAGGTGTACCATTACCATTAAAACTTAAATATGATGAACAGCAAATTCAATTACAGCTTTCATCTGTAAATAACACGTTTACGGTAGAGCTCTGTGATCAATCAGTTTGTATTGAAGTGCTTGAGAGAACGCCAGAGCAATTAATTTATTTAATTGATGGTGTATGTCGCCGTGTGCAATATGTACTGGATGGTGATCAACTTTATTTAGATCGAGATAATGGCAATGTTGCAATTCGCAACGTAACTTATGCCGCCCCAGAGATAGCTGATGTGGCTGGTGATGGCAAAATTCGTGCGCCAATGGATGGTGCGGTAGTAAATATATTGGTCAATAAAGGTGATCAAGTCATAAAAGGCCAAACTTTATTAGTGCTTGAAGCCATGAAAATCCAACAGCAGATTAAATCGGATGTGGATGGTGTAGTTGAAGATGTTTTAGGTCAGCAAGGTCAGCAAGTAAAAAAACGGCAGATGTTATTTACTATTCAAATCTAGTAAAAAAATACCGCTCTATATGAGCGGTATTTTACTTTAAATGAGGAGTCCTGATTTATTCTCCATCGGCCTCTGCAATTGTCTGACTTGCTTTTTTTAGGCTATATAGTAGTTGACCTAAAAGGACTTCTTTATTACTTAGCGTAACCATGACCATTGGGTGATGAACAGCAGGAATAGCAGTTAAAATGGCCTTGCCATTATCTGCATCTAAAGTAATGTTGTTACAGCCCGTCAGTTGAATCTCTTTTAAAAATGCAGTGACCATTGCCAAAATTGAGCTACTTACGGCTGCTAACTTAGTAGTGTTATGGTGGTTCTTGTGGCTCACTGTTGCTAATTCAAAACCATCAGAAGAGCAAATCATGACAAAATCTACACCACGCGTATTCATCAAAATATTATGAGCTTCGGCTTTTGCAAGTTGTAGTAACTGTGTTGGAGCGGTTCGTTTTTGAGTTGGGATACTAAGCATGATCATTCCCTTGAGATGTTGAGCCTACCTTGACTTCAAGTGATGCAATTAATGATTCAACCATCATTAAAATTTGTTCTTGCTCACGTGCATCAATAAAAAAAAGAGGGTATGGTAGTGCATTTGCTTTTATCCAATGACGATATTGTTGAAGTGATGACTCTTTATTTTCGTCAACATGAGTAATACCAATCGCAATATTGTCGTTATAATTTTTAAAGGTTTCTAAATAGCTTTCTAACTCGGCAATTGGATTAGAGCTATTATGATCTAATAATAAAATAACACCGATTGCACCTTCACAAATGACCGACCATATAAAATCAAAACGGCTTTGTCCCGGGGTGCCATAGAGTCCGATTTTGATTCCATCATCTAAAGTAATTTCACCATAATCAATACCTACAGTGGTCTGGGTTTTCTGGTGGCTCTGTACATCAGTGTTGAATGCTTCTGTTTCCAGAATTGGAATTTCAGATAGCGATTTAATCGCTTCTGTTTTACCTGCCCCCATACTACCTGCAAAGACAATTTTATATTGCTGTATAATCATAACTTCCCTTAAAGACCAAAACGCCGTCTAATTTTCCCTATAAAATTTTTAAAAAAATGATTGTCTGTATTTGAATTTTCTAAATAAAAATTTGGTGTGTAAGCACATTTATTTGCAGAAATAAATTTTCCATTATTTGCCATTAAACAAGCGGTAACGAAGCGTAAGACGTCATTGATTGATAAGTTAAGCTGTTTAGCCACATCAGTAATTTTTGCGCCTTGTATAAAGCATGCGGAGAGTTGTAGGCTCACTTTTCTATATTCTTTTTGATAGGGCTGTGGCCAATAGTCAATTTTAAAATAACTATCCTTCGAGGCTAGATTCTCAAAATTGTTTGAAGTCCAAATCAGATTCCATAACCAGTCTTGTACATAATAATCTTTTTTACGAGAAACCTTAGTAAAATCAGATGTTTTTGCAAAAGCAAAGTTAAAGCTCATATTAGTTTGTGTTTTTTGACGAGAGGGCTCCAACCAAGCAATTTGAGTTCTATTATCAATAATCGCTAAAGTGCCTTTATCATCAAAGATGTGTAGCCTAGGGTTTTCTGAACTGTGCAAATTCCTTATAAATTTATTATCAATGAATGGAGGCTCATTTGATAAATCAGAAACTACAGCAAAGTTTGTCTGATCTAAAGAGGACAATAAATTGTCCTCTAGCCATTCTAATAGAGGTTCTGTTTTTTCTACTGGTAGATGTAAGGTGTGTTCATAAATAGAATTTCTATTTTCTGAAGCTGTTTTCGTAACTTTTAAATAAAGAAATTTTTTCTTGTGAAGAATATTTTGAATATTATCTGCATCAAAAAAGTTTTCGTTAATGATTAATAAGTCAATATGATTACTGGAAATATTAACCCAGTTAATACCATATTGATTTGATATTAGATTGCGGATTAATATTTTTAATTCATCTGAAACTTTTAAGCTTAAACCTGAAACTGCAATATTTATGCAATGACTATCCATAGTATCATTTTAAATTTTTATAAATTGATATAATGATTTTTTATGCTCTTTATAATGAATATAAAGAGCATAAACTAAATCACTTAACTGAAATCGAGCTCTTTTTCAAATGACTTTAACTCATGACGAGCCATAGCCAAATTTGATTTGCTACGGTCGAGTACTAAGTAAAGGAACAAATTATTATTACTTTCTAAAGGTCGAATTAAATGGTAAGCCTTACCTAAGGTAATTAAAATATCCTCAATATTATCATTTAACTTCAATGCATTAGCTACATTGCGCTTTGCGCGAATGACTTCTGTATTACCAGCAGCAGCCAATTCTAAATCAATTTCCCCACCACCTTGTGTTGCAAGTGACAATCCACTTTCTGAATCAACAAGTGCAGAAGCAATAAAACCATCAATTGTCGTTAAGCTATCTAAAGAAAGTTTAGCCATTTTTTTATCTCTCAGGATTCTAAAATTATATTTACTACTTTTTCCTAAAAGTAGCTGAAATTCATTATATTTTTGCTCAATTTGAAGTCAATAAATTAAATAAAAAGTAAAATTGTTGTTTTGGGAAATAAGTGACACAAAATGTCAGGCCATAGAAAATATTATAAGATTGTTTTTACGTTTTAATTTTAATACTGTGCTGAGTTTAACATTATATATTTTAAAATCTGGATAAAATAATTGTAATAGAATATTAATAAAATACTTGTAGATAAAATGTTCTAATTTTAATAATAAAAAAAGGGGAAATAATGAATTCCCCTTTATAGCAATAAGTGAACTAAACGAGCTGAGTATAAATACAATATAAGTAACCCAAAATTGCTAAAGCAACTACAGGGGCAACAATTTTTGACCATGTAGGTACAGAAATTTCGGCAGCTTGTTCTTCAATATGCACGTCATCATGATGAGGTTGGGCTTGGTGAACCATTTGGTTGAACTCCTTCATTGTTGTATCCAATGATAGCTCTTCTTGTTCCACAGGTTTAGAACCAATTAATTCATTTAGGTGGTTTGTTGACCAAACCCAATCTTCAGCTTGACCTGATAAGTGTTCAATCTGACCTAAAATTAACTCTTTTAAGCCATTATGTCCAAAACCACCTGTTTCATCGAGCTGATTAAGTTCTGCTAACTGCAAAGTTAAAATTTCAGAAATACTCTGTTCTAGTTCTGAATTTTTTAAAGTCGACTGATTATGTTTAGAAGTCGTTAAATGACGAGCAACTTCTTGAATATAAAGTGGATCTGAGGTTTTGATTTCTTGATAAATCTTATTATCATTCTGACGCCATAAACTAATCAGTTTTCCAAGCGTAAGAATATTCACCTCATCAATCAGTTTATTTTTTTCATTAACTGGATATTGATTTAAAAGCTGAGGCTTTTGAATTTTTATCTGCTCAGCAAAGTATTGGACTAAATCAAATGCCATGCTTTCTTCCTCTAAATTTAATCTAAAATTCTTAACGATGGTTTTTTCTTAGTCGATGTTGTTTCAGTTGCTTCTTGTACTTCTGACTCTACTGTATTTTCTACAGGTGTTACATTGGCATATTCTTCAGGATCAAAGAATAAACCTTGTCCATTCTCACGTGCGTAAATCCCTAGAACAGCTTGAATAGGAACATAAATGTCTTTTGATGCTCCGCCAAAACGAGCTGAAAAAGTAATAGCTTCATTGGTAATAAGCAATTGATGAACTGCATGGGGTACAATATTTAGAACAATTTGCCCATCTTTAACAAATTGTTGCGGAACGTCGGTATACGGTTGTGTCGCATCAACTAATAGATAAGGAGTAAGCTGGTTATCACAAATCCATTCATAGATTGCACGAGCAAGATAAGGACGTGTAGGGGTTAAATCAATAGTTTGCTCAGACATATCACGCTATTCCATATTTAATAGTTCATTGTAACGGTTTTTCTCTTGAGGCGTCATTGATTTAGCAAAAGAAGGCCGTTCAAAGATACGTTTACAGTACAAAAATATAGGTCGACAGTGCTGTTTGGGTAAATCAATTCCCATGCTATTTAATCTTAAAAAGATAGGGGCAAGCATGCAGTCTAAGATTGTAAAATTCTCAGACATGAAATACGGAAAATGCTGAAATAGGGGAGTAAGTGAAATTAATGTTTCACGTAGTTCTTTTTGAGCTTTTTGCTTTTGTTCGACATTTAGTGAGTCAGCATGTTTTAACATGTGATCTGCTAACTTAAACCAGTCGTTTTCAAGTCTCCAGATATACTGACGCTGTTCTGCACGCATCATAGGTGCATCTGCATAAAGCTTGCTTTGGCGATAACGATCATCTAAATATTCAGCGATGATAGGTGCTGAAAATAATTTAAGGTTTTGTTCGACCAACATTGGTAATTGGTTGTAAGGATTTAAGCTGGCTAAATCTTCGTCTTCATGGTCAGTTATGATTAATTGATATTTGATTTGTTTTTCTGCTAATAAGAAACGAATCCAATGAGAACGGAAATCATCAGCATGACTGTAAAGGGTAATCCCCTGAATAGAGGTGTTTTCGACCGACATATCACAAGACGACGTGGTTGAGTGAATCGATTAGGATACTAAAAATGCTGTAGGAAATCACGGTTCTAAAGAGATAGTTTGTTTATATTTATAAGTTTGCATTTTGTGGCTCTATTTTCATAATAAAAAAGCCTTGGAAAAATCCAAGGCTTTTTGTCCAACTCGATAAACGAATTAACGTTTAGAGAATTGAGGACGTTTACGAGCTTTACGTAAACCAAGTTTCTTACGTTCAACTTCACGAGCATCACGAGTAACGAAACCAGCTTGACGTAGAACAGGTTTTAAAGTTTCGTCAGCAGCGATAAGCGCACGAGTAATACCGTGACGGATCGCGCCAGCTTGACCACCGATACCACCACCTTTAACAGTGATGTAAAGGTCAAACTTTTCAGTAACTTCTAAAAGTTCTAAAGGTTGACGAACAACCATACGAGCAGTTTCACGACCGAAATATTGCTCTAAAGTACGGTTGTTAATAACGAGTTTACCTGTACCAGCTGACAAGAAAACACGTGCAGTTGCGGTCTTACGGCGACCTGTACCATAATTAGTAGCCATGTGCTGTATCCCTTAGATGTCCAAAACTTGTGGCTGTTGAGCAGCATGCGGATGCTCAGTACCAGCGTACACTTTCATTTTTTTGATCATTGCATAACCAAGAGGACCTTTTGGTAACATGCCTTTAACCGCTTTTTCAAGAACAGCTTCAGGTTTGTGAGCAATTAACTTCTCGAAGTTAGTCTCACGGATACCACCAGGGAAACCAGTATGGCGATAATATTTCTTATCAAGTGATTTTTTACCAGTCACTTGAACTTGTTCAGCATTAATCACAACGATGTAATCGCCAGTGTCAACGTGAGGAGTATAAGAAGTTTTGTGCTTACCGCGTAAACGACGAGCGATTTCAGTCGCAAGGCGACCTAAAGTTTTGCCAGAAGCATCAACAACATACCAGTCATGTTGAACTTCAGCTGGCTTAGCGCTGAGAGTTTTCATTAAACCACTACCTATTATAGTTGGTTTGGACTATGGAATCTGTCCAAACAAAAGGAGCGAGCATTCTAAACGAGTTTGTCCAAACTCACAAGAAAAATCCAGTTTAAGCCATATAATTTAATCCATAAACTGATGAATGTCAGATATGTTAAAATCAAACAAATTCTTGTTATGTGTCTGGAGTGATTGTGCTGCCATTATATGTCACTTCCGGTGAGCCGGCTGGTATTGGTCCAGATATCTGTTTGAGCTTGGCTAAGCGGGTTGATGAACGCCCTGTTGTTATCTTGGGTGACAGAGACTTATTAGAGCAACGTGCCCAAAAAATTGGGGTCGATATTCAATTTATAGAATATACCGGACAGCCTGAATCGTCATCTCTGAATGAACTCTATATAGAACATGTGCCTTTAGAAGCAGCTGTCATTGATGGTCAATTAAACCCAGCTAATGCAGCTTATGTATTAGAGCAACTGCGTCGTTCAGCTGATTATGCAATGTCTGGTAAAAGTGTGGGAGTAGCCACGGCACCTGTGCAAAAATCGGTTATTAATGATGCTGGTATTTTGTTTAGTGGTCACACTGAATACTATCAAGAGTTTGCAGGTGTAGAGCGTGTCGTAATGATGCTTGCAACCAAAACTTTACGTGTAGCCTTAGCAACTACACATTTACCCTTAAGAGATGTAGCGGATGCAATTACCAAAGAGCGATTGCATCAGGTCATTGATATTTTACTGCATGACTTAAAAACTAAATTTAAGATTACAGACCCACGTGTACTCGTGTGTGGTTTAAATCCTCATGCAGGTGAAGATGGTTATTTGGGCCGTGAAGAGATTGATACCATTAATCCAGTACTCGAAAGTTATCGAGCGCAAGGGTTTAAAATGAGTTTAAGCTTGCCGGCAGATACCTTGTTTACTCCAGAACATCTTAAAAATGCAGACGCTGTACTTGCCATGTACCATGATCAAGGTTTACCTGTGTTAAAATCACAAGGGTTTGGTGAAGCCATCAATATTACATTGGGTTTGCCTTTCATTCGAACTTCGGTTGACCATGGCACTGCGTTGTCTTTGGCTGGGACTGGTTTGGCAAAAAGCTCAAGTTTAAATGTCGCTGTTGATTTAGCTTTATCTTTAGCAGCGAGCTAAATTTTTCATGTTGGAAATGTTCTATGTATCAAATTAATGCCCTAAACCCGAAAGATGAAGGGCATAAAGCTCGTAAACGTTTTGGTCAAAACTTCTTACATGATCAGCGAGTCATTGCCAAAATTGTGCGTTCTGTAAGTCCGCGTACAGGCGACAATATTGTCGAGATTGGACCTGGTTTAGCTGCCTTAACCTCTCCTTTAATTGGTGAGTGTGATGCATTAACAGTAGTGGAGCTAGATCGTGACTTAGCTGCTGGGCTACCAGAACGTGTTCCACATCCTGAACGTTTGACGATTATAGAAGCTGATGCATTAAAATATGACTTTAGCGAATTGGTAAAAGATGGCCGACCATTACGTGTAGTCGGTAACTTACCTTATAACATTTCAACCCCATTACTCTTTCATCTCTTGGAATTTGGCAGCAAAGTTAAAGATATGCACTTTATGCTGCAAAAAGAGGTGGTTGACCGTATTACTGCTGAACCGAATACAAAAGAATATGGACGCTTGTCGGTAATGATTCAATATTACTGTCAACCAACATTTTTATTTGAAGTGCCGGCTGGTGCATTTAACCCACCCCCTAAAGTAACGAGTGCTGTTTTCCGCCTTGTTCCTTATGATCAAAAGCCAATTACAGCAAAAGATGAAAAAGCTTTAGCTCGACTGGTTGCCCATGTATTTACTCAGCGCCGCAAAACTTTAAGAAACAGTCTTAAAGGTATGATTGCAGAAGATGGCTTTGAAAAAGCTGGTGTTGATCCAATGGCTCGTCCAGAGACCTTAACACTTGCCCAATTTGTTGCTTTAGCCGATCAAATGGTGGCGTAAATGACTAAGCGTTTTAACTATGTTATTGGCGATGTGCAGGGGTGTTTTGAAGCTCTAAAAGCCTTGCTTAAAGAAATACGTTTTGATCCAGATCAAGACTTTTTATGGTTTGCTGGTGATTTAGTCGCACGTGGTGAAAACTCGGTAGGGGCATTACGTTTTATTAAAAAGCTTGCTGATCGTGGAGCTGCTGCAACTGTACTTGGAAATCATGACCTGACTTTAATTGCGGGTGCGCGTGGTTTAAAAGAGATTAAAGAAAAAGATCGTACCCAAGACGTTATTGATGCGATTGATGGTGATGAGTTAATCGATTGGTTACGTAAACAGCCATTATGTTTATTGCCAAACGAGCATACGATCCTTACTCATGCTGGCATACCTTGTATTTGGGATGCGCAAAAAACTGTAACGTTGGCAAAAGAGGTTGAGGCTGTACTCGCAAACGAAGATTTATCTGTATTGGATGCTTTTTTAGCAGACATGTATGGTTCAAAACCAGATTTGTGGGAAGATCATTTAACGGGTTCAGCACGATTACGTTGTATTACCAATTATTTGACTCGCATGCGTTTAACCAATGCCAAAGGGGCTTTAGAGTTTAGTTTTAAAGATGCTCTGGATGCACCAATGCCGGAAGGTTATTTACCTTGGTTTGAATTTCCGAGCAAAGTGGCACAAACTCATCAAATTATTTTTGGTCATTGGGCTGCGCTCGAGGGCAGAACTATTGATGAGCAGATCCAGAATATCGATGGTGGCTGTGTTTGGGGCAGAAAATTAATGGCTTATCGACTTGAAGACAAAGAAATTTTTTCTGTTGAAAACCCTGTGTAAATATAAGCAAAGCAATGCTTTGCTATTAACGTAAGATGAAGCTAGTAGCTGAGTTAAAAATAAAAAAGCCGCAGAAGCGGCTTTTTTATTGGGAACTATTATTCTACGCGAATCCAAATTTGATTGCGTCCCAAAGCTGAAACTCCAAGATAACCACGCATATGTAAGCGTTTGCCAGTTGCACTGAGCTTTGCTTTAAGTCCGTAAAGTTTGCCAGTATTTGGATCTAAAATTTTACCACCAGTATAATTAAGTCCATCTGTCTGTTTTAAACCTGTTGCGATATCCAGACCTAAAATCGGTTTATTGGTATAGGGCGCAGGGCAGTTATCACAAATCTCTTTAGGCGTATAACCTGGGCGTGGTGTAACTTTGACAATTTTTCCGGCATATGTCCCATTCGCTTCTTTTCGTATTTCTACCTGTGCTTTGGGTGCACCAGTTTTATCATCAATTGTTTGCCAAAGACCTGTAATATCTGCTGCAAATGTAGCAGTATTGATCCCCAATAAGAGCAGAGCTCCAAGAAAAATTTTCCCCATAATTAAAAATCCTTTTAACATTGAAAGGTCATCTTATTGGGAATTGATAGACCATTCAACGTTTATTTAATCTACTTTTTTAATTATGGTGTTCCAAAAGACAACATTAATGTTGGTAGCCAAATTGCAGTAAATACACCGTTCAATGCCATACCAAATGCAGCGTAACGACCTGCAACAGGTCCACGTTGCCAAGCTTGAGCTGTTCCGATGGCATGTGCAGCTAAACCTAAGGCTAAACCTGATGCTCTCTCATCATGAATATGTTTAAGTAAGAATGGTGAGAATGCTGCGCCAATTACCCCAGACAAAATAACAATAAGGGTCACAAGTGTTTCAGGAGCATGTAATAAAGTTGCGATGTTCAGAGCAATTGGAGTAGTTACTGCACGGGTGGCAAATGCAAGAATGGTGGGTTCAGACATATGTAACAAATAAGCCAGCCCCATAGGTAGGGCAACGGCGCTAATACTTGCAAAAAGTAAAATACCAATGACCGATTTAATTGGAAGATCATCGTAACGCATTGCAGCTAAAGGAATGGCTAAGGCCACAGTGACATAACCTAATAGATGACCAAATAACTCATTCACATAAAGACGATATTGCTCATATGGCACATGTAGAACTGCAAGTAGGCCAATTACAATGAACATGCCGAAAACTAAAAGTGGAACTTGCGGGAAACGTCGGTTTAAAGGCTTTGCACACAGATAACCAATGAGTGTGATCAAAAATCCGTAGAAAATCGTAAACATTTTATTCTCCTTATAACCAACGTTTTGCCATTTTTGCATAGACCCACAAAGGTATAAGGGTACTGACCACTAACACCAAAAGAAATAACGGAATTTCCTTACCCATATGTACAAGCATAATTAATGAACCTGCACAAATGGGCAAAAAAGCGAATCCACTTTCTTTCATGATTTTATTATTGGTATCCACTATTCGAAGTGGAATTTTTTTAAACTTTCTCCAAATCAGTAAAATAATAAGTAAGCTGATTAGACCGACCAGATTACCTAATTCTGGATGACCAAAAGCACGCATAACGACGACAGAGCCTTCACGAAAACCAATAATGAGTAGTAATGTGATTACCCATGCTGTCCAGTCTATACTTTTGATCTTATCCATATTTTTTATCTCTAAAAGTTTACTTATCAAGTTTTAACTGATCTCGCCCTTGATTTCAAACTCTTCCAAGGGACGTTTAAATTGACTTGCGTGTTCTCCCAATATTTCATCTAAGGGTAATTTTGCTTGGCGAATCAGCTTTTCTAACTTATGTGGTGCAATCTTCACATCAATATGTAATAAGCCAGCATCATCATAATGTTCAGACTCAATCACATTTAAGGCATAAAGTTGAGTACGTAATTTGCCATAAGCAGGCTTAAGCACGAGTGAAAACTTTTGAATTTGTCCCATTAAGCATTCTTGTACTGCTTTTTGGAGTAAATCTAGACCTTGACCAGAATGAGCTGAAACATACACTCGATCTGGGACGTGTGGCTCAGCATAAATGATTTTGGCCTCTTCACCGCTCAGGTCAATTTTGTTGTATACCCGAAGTACAGGAGCATCAGCGCCAATGTCTTTTAATACGCCTTCAACCGCTTCAATTTGATCAAGCATGTCATGGCTACTACTATCAATAACATGCAGTAAAAGGGTCGCTTCTAGTGTTTCTTCAAGTGTTGCTTTGAATGATTCGACCAAATCATGTTGTAAGTTTCGTACAAAACCTACTGTATCTGCTAGCACAACAGTACCGATACCATCCCAGTCTAAACGGCGTAGTGTTGGATCGAGTGTTGCAAACAGTTGATCGGCTGCGTAGACATCACTATTTGCTAAAATATTAAATAATGTCGATTTACCAGCGTTGGTATAACCTACTAATGAAACTGTTGGAATAGCTGCTTTTTGTCTTGCAGCACGCCCTTGCATACGAGTCTGATGTACTTTGTCTAATTTATCTTTTAATTGGGTAATACGAACACGAATAAGACGGCGATCTGTCTCTAGTTGTGTTTCACCGGGACCACGTAGGCCAATACCACCTTTTTGTTGTTCAAAGTCGGCAGACCAACCACGAATAAGACGAGTAGATAAATGTTTAAGCTGAGCAAGTTCGACTTGTAGCTTACCTTCATGTGTACGGGCACGTAGCGCAAAAATATCTAAGATTAAGCCTGTGCGGTCAATAACTCGGCATTTTAATATTCTTTCTAAATTTCGTTCTTGAGCAGGTGATAAGGCATGGTCAAAAATAACCAGGCTCGCCTCTAGCTCCTGAACTTGTTCTGCAATCTCTTCAACTTTGCCTGAGCCAATGAAAAATTTAGGATTAGGCTTATTACGCTGAACCTTAATATGTTCAAGGATATCTGCACCAGCAGACTGTGCAAGTAGAGCAAACTCTTCGGCATCCAGATCATCTAATAATTGTACAGAAACACTCACTAAGATTGTGCGTTCACCGCCTTGATGCCGATCAACATATTCCACGTGGCTATAAATCCTGAAAATGGGAAAACTTTATTCTAGAGGAAACTTAAGCAAAAGGGGAAAGCGTTTGTTCTTATCCTTTAGATTAGTTATATGAGATTAGTCTAGTGTTCAGATTTATTTTATTTGCCGTTCTCTATCGTCAATGCAAGTTTATTACGAAACGTATAGAATGACTCGAGATGGGTATAACAATGATTAATCGTTAGTGAAATTTTATGGCTCAAACGCAAAGTATAGTTAATTCAACGTTAAAGAAATTATCAAAAATAGGTTTATACGGAAAAAAGGTCACTTCTGCCACGGCCGCAATTAGTGAAGGTTTTTATCTAGTTTATCGACATGGGCTTTATAAAGATCCTAATAATCCTGTAAATACACGTTATGTCCAATACTTTTGCCGCCGTTTATGTCAGGTTTTCAATTTAGATATAGAAGTACATGGCACAATTCCTAGAGAACCAGCTTTATGGGTAAGTAATCATATTTCTTGGTTAGATGTTGCCGTTCTAGGCTCAGGTGCACGAGTTTTCTTTCTGGCTAAAGCTGAAATTGAAAATTGGCCTATTCTTGGAAACTTAGCCAAAAGTGGTGGAACGTTATTTATTAAGCGTGGATCTGGGGATTCAGTCAGAATTCGTGAGCAAATTGCTGAATTTTTAAAACAAAATATTCCAGTATTATTTTTCCCTGAAGCGACAACTACAGATGGACATTCTGTTAAAAAAGTTCATGGACGATTACTTGGTGCAGCGATTGAAGCACAACGTCCAGTACAGGTATGTTTAATTTGTTATGTAAACCGAGATGGGCAATTAGATACGGTTGCACCATTTATCGGGGACATGACATTTGCTGAACATATTCAACGTGTACTGGAAATGCCGAAAGTAACTGCTCATTTATTAACTTTGCCTCCAATTTCAGTGGAAGGGCATGACGTCAAAAGTTTAACGCGCGAAGTTCAAGAAAAAATGGTAGAAGGTTTGGCTCAATTACATCGAAAAGTACTTAAGCCAAAAACTTAATTACATAAAACCTTCAATTGGCAGCCATGAAAGAAACTTCATGCCTGCTTTTTGCCACCATTTCATGTCAGGTTCCTGTCTATAAATTACAGGACCATTAGGAGTTTCTTGCTGCCAATAAATATGATTGTTAGCGTCGAGCTTTAATTTATAAGCATATTTATTTAAATTTTCATCCATTGTATGGTGAATGGTTTTAGCCAACGATGGGCTGTCTAAAATTACGCCAATTTCAGTATTTAAATAAGCCGAGCGTGGATCAAAGTTAAATGAACCGATAAAAACCTGCTCATCTAATGCCATAAGTTTAGTATGCAAACTTGAACGGCTTAAACCTTTCATATTTACTTTAGCTTTAGTTGCAAGTTCATCCGTATTTTTATTTAAATCTCTTTTATCGGGTGTTGGTAAAAATTCATAAAGTTGTACGCCGTTTTTAAGTAGCTCTTTGCGATATTTCCCATAAAAGGCATGTACAACAGCAACGTCATTCGCTTTGAAAGAGTTCGTTAAAACTCGAACCTCAACACCTTCTTTGGCAAGGGTGCTTAAAATCTTGGCACCTTGTTTTTCAGGAATAAAATAAGCAGAGATTAAGTCAACGTTACTTTCTGGTTTTTCCAAGTGGTTAATTAATTGGAAATTCAGGTGTTCTTCTTTTTTAGCTTTTGATTTGATTTTATCAGGTGAGTCTTTTACGACTTCTGCTTTGACCCAATCAAATTGAATATTGTGATTTAGCCATTGATCAAATGCATGAGATTTTGCGGTTAAGTTTAAAAAGTTTTGAACGGTAGCTTGTTGATAGTGTGCTTCGAGTTGTTCTTTTAAGCCTTCATAGCGTAAACGGTGTTGCTCAGGACTTACGATACTTTGAACTGAATATGCATATTCATGATTCCAGTAATCATCAAACGAATTTACGATATCATCAACAGCAGCGCCTACCAACATTACATCGACATCAGAAAACTGATAGCTATCGCTTACATTGTAATATTGATTGGTCATGTTGCGCCCGCCAATAAGAGCAACCTCATTGTCTGCAATAAAACTTTTATTGTGCATACGACGATTGATACGTTTTAAATCCAGCACCATATCCATCGCACGGTATTTGCGGAAACGGTAGGGATTAAAAAGCTTAACTTCAATATTTTTATGCTGAGAAAGGGCCAGTAAAATCCCTTCCATTTTTTTTGCATTATTATCATCAATAAGAAGTCGGACTTTTACACCTCGATCAGCTGCACGAATAATCGCGTGCAAGGCTAAAGCACCAACTTTGTCATTATCCCAAATGTAATATTGTAAATCTAAAGTCTTTTCGGCTTTATCAATTAATCTAAGTCGGGCCGCTAGAGCCTCCAGCGGATCATTTAGAACATGGAAACCCGTTAACTTTGGATTTTGCTGACGTAAAGGTGTAATAATTTTGGCAAGTGAAGTCTCAGAGGTATCAATATCTTTTGCATATTGTACTGGCTCAACACCATGTTTTGGCAGAGTACTACATCCTGTCAAACCCACAGCAAAACTTGAACATAGGACTATAGAGGCTTTTATCAAAAAGCCTTTAGCTTGTTGATTCGTTTGAAGCTGTTTGGAAGGAAAGGATTGTGCCATAATCAGTACATACGATAAGGTGAGCTAGAGTATAATTCGTGCATATTGAAAGATAAATATTGAATTTGATTACTAGCAATCAATATAAGATAAGTCGAGAGTCGTAATGTGGAATCCAAATTCAATCATTTTTTGTTTTTACTTTATTTTTTCAATACTTGCTCTATGGGGAATTTCTGAGGCTTGGATTCATCAATCACGAACCGAGACGATTCATCCATTTAAAGCTTTTGTACATCTACTCGCATTTTATCTCTCTTATCTACTTATTCCTCTCTGGTTTTTTAATTTATATGCTGCTTGGATTGGTTACTACTCAATTCATCAAGGTATTTTCATCTTTTTCTTAAGTGGCGTGTTAATTTACGCCCGATTTATCGAACCTCATTTAGTGCGTGTCGATACTCATCAATATCGCTTAAACCCAGATCGTAGTTTTGATAAGCCAGTAAAAGTAGCCTTAATTGCAGATTTACATATTGGTTTATTTTCAGGGCATGAACGTCAGCTCAAAACCATAGTTAGAAAATTAAATGAACAGCAACCTGATTTAGTGGTAGTCGCTGGTGATTGGACATATGAGCCAGAAGACAGATTGATTGAAGAATTAAGTGTTTTAAAAGAAATTCAGGCGCCTGTATATTCGGTTCCTGGAAATCATGATGAGCAATATCCTGGCCCACCGATTCAGCAACTATTAAAAGATGCCCTATTTTATAATGAAGTTGTTGATATCGAAGGTAAGATTGTTGATTTTGAAGAATTTCGTTTAATTGGTATTGGTGACCTCTGGGCAGGCAAAACCGATATGCGTTCTATGCCAGATTTACCGCAAGACAAGCCTTGGTTAATTTTATCTCATAACCCTGATACGGTAGATATGGTACCTAAATTACCGAATCGACCATTAATGTTATCTGGGCATACACATGGAGGGCAGGTAGAGCTTCCATGGTTGACTAACTATATTATGAAAAAAGTATCAATTTTAGGTCATAAGCGCGGTTTCTACTCTCATGAGCATGCGGATGTCTTTGTTACCGTTGGCACAGGAATGGTTGGAATTCCTTTGCGTTTCAGAGTGCCACCAACCATTGATATTATTGAGCTAGTTTAAAATAAAAAAGCCAATCACAGAGGATTGGCTTTTTTATGAGTTAAATCTACTTATGGAATAACGACAATCGCAACACGTCGGTTAATCGCACGGTTTTCATTGGTTGTATTTGGTACATAAGGTTGCGTTGAACCACGACCAATCACGTAAATGTTTTCTTTTTTAAATCCACGTGTTAAGAAAAGGTTTGCCACACTTTGAGCACGCTCTTCAGATAACTTTTGGTTATATGTAGCATCACCAACATCATCAGTATGACCAACAATTTTCAATTTATTCAGGTCATATTTATTCAGTTGATTTGCCAGACGTACTAACTCAGCTTCATGACTTTGTTTTAACTGTGCATTATTAAAGTCAAATAACAAGCGTTCTGGTAAACCTAAAGTCCAGCCTTCATCAGTAAGAACGAAACCTTCTTTTTTGAGCAATTTTACTTGACGATATTTTAATGGACCAAAACTCAGGCACCCTGCAAGAGTAATGCATAGCAATGCAATAAAAGAGAGTTTTAAAGATCTTGTATTCATAGATTAGCCTAAATTTAATTTTCAGGTTTATAGATAAACCAGTGTTCATCCGAATTTTTAGCCTTATACATTGCTTGATCTGCTTGCATAATGAAATCTTCGGGGCTAGATGCAAATTGTGATAAAGCAATACCTACACTGAAACTGAAGTAAATGGTTTGACCATTTAGATGCAAAGGTTCTTTACAGCTTTCGAGTAAATTTTCAGCAATAGATATTAAATGATCAGCATGACTAATGGAATGCAAAATGACAGCAAATTCATCACCACCTAACCGTGCAATAAAATCTTGATGACGTAAACGAGTTTGCAGGCGATTCGCCATTTCTTTTAAAACTTCATCGCCAGCTAAATGGCCAAATTGGTCATTAATTGCTTTGAAGTTGTTGTTATCTATAAATAATAATGCAGACTTATTATCAAACCCTTTATCTTCAAACATGTCTAAAAGGATTTGATAAAAATAATGTCTATTAGGTAATAAGGTGAGTTGGTCGTGATGAGCCTGAAAGGATAATTTACGATTTTCCTTTTGCAGCTGATTATCCCATATTTGAATTTCTTCAAGTAACTCGTTAAAAACGGTATTTAAATCTTGAAATTCTTTAATTCGGTTGTAAGGGAAGCGAAGATTATAAGCTTTTTGTTCACTTACAATTTGAGCAATATTAGTAAGTGGGTAAATAGCCTGCATAATTTGACGATAAGTTAGATTTACTGACCACCATAAAGCGCAAACAATAAACAACATTGCAATCGCAAGCCCTACCATAATCATTTTTAGGAACTGCAATATTTTTTCAGAGCTACCAAAAAGTGTAAGTTCACCTACATTTTGTTCATGATGATAAATTGTAAGATGAACAGGCTCATTTAAAAACCAATGATCAAACCAGCCTTCTAAAATTGAAGTTTGACTTGATAATTTAAAACTTTGGGCGATCAGATGATGTTCTGAATCGTAAATATGAATAGTACGAATTGAATGATCATTCGTGTACTCATTCAAAATCTGCTCTATTGTAATTTTATCATTAAACACGACTGCGGGCTGAATACGCTCTAATAGAGTATGACTAAGCAATTGCAAATTCTGTTTGGCATAAGTTTCCATAGTAAAAACAGAAATTGAGACAAACGTAAAAGAGCAAATGAAAAAAGTAATAGCAAAAATAGTAAATTGAGATTTTCTAAATAATGAGTGTAGTGAAGTGGACTGATACAACTTTGATATCATGATCCTTACTCCGCATTCTTAGCGAAGAGCAATACTCTCGGATCAATATGGACTTTGGAGTGACTTAAAGCATCTAAGTTAACTTTAAAGGTAGTGTAATTATTCTGAGTATATAAACAAAAGATACTTCCTATCTCGCACTCTGAATTATTAATACTTAAAGAAAGTAAAGAATGATAAGGATAGTTTTGAATAAGGTTTTGTTGTTGCTGCGGAGAAGTACTAGAAAAATAGACAGCCTGACAATGTGACCGAGCAAAATCTTTCGCATTTACAGTTTGAACACGATAATTATAAGACATTTGCTGGATATAAGATTGAAAAGTAGATGTAATAGAAGGGTTATCAATTACACAAAGAGTAGGAGTATTTACATTCTCCCACTTACTGTAGCTTAGGATAGATAAAGTAAGTACATAGAAATTATGTTTTGAATTGGCATAACAAGGCCCACTCGTAGCAAGCACTACAAGTATGCAAACAAATACTTTTTTAGCGAACTGCCACATGGTGAGTTAATGCCAAACTATTGCACGAATAATCTATTCTACATGAAGTTGATAACGTAAAAAAAGTTTAATATCTCATCTAAAAGCGACCAAAAAGCTTAAAAAGTATCCAGTTGATGATATTGATTTAAAAAAAGGGTTGCAAAGGGGATGAGATGGTCTATAATGCACATCCATCGGCGGTGATGCAGATAGAAACTTGTTGAAAAACAGTTACTTGTGATTAGATTG
>NZ_JAKTIG010000067.1:0-3864 GCF_027855145.1 Acinetobacter sp. AOR18_HL | reverse complement strand
ACCAACAATGTGAGTGATTCACAGGTACTTGGTGATTTACTCGATCAGATTCCACAAGATGAGAGAGTTGACTCCGTCTATACCGATGGAGCTTATGATACCAAACAGTGCCGACAGGTCATTGCGGATCGGCAAGCACATGCAGTGATTCCACCAAGAAAAAATGCGAAGCCATGGAAAGATAAAAAGATGAGCTCGCTAGAACGCAATGAGTTGCTTCGAACAGTTAAACGTTTAGGAAGAACTATTTGGAAGAAATGGTCAGGCTATCATCGGCGAAGTTTGGTTGAAACCAAGATGCATTGCATCAAATTATTGGGGGATAAACTCAGTGCGAGAAATTTTCAAAGCCAAGTCAATGAGATTCATGCACGTATGGCAGTATTAAATAAATTTACGGACTTAGGCAGACCACATACCCGAGTTGTCACTTAAATTTGGCTCAATTAGGATCGCTTCTATCTTTCAAACCTTTATGCAACAAAGCCCTATTAAAGTGCAATTTTGGTACTATTCAGCCTTATGGTGGAATAAATATAAAAATAAACACTTTTAAGTGACAGTTCTTCCACCTTTGATAATTCATCTGTGTCGCTCAAGCAATCAATTTGAAAGTAGGAATAGCCTACAGCACCACTAAAGTGGAATTACTCAACATATACTCCACCATTAAAGTGACAAGCCTTCCACCATTCCGATATTCTTGACTATCAAACATCATGTTATCAATTAAATTTTATACAAATATTTTATCCACAGAATAAAAAACATCTAATGACAAGTCTTCCACCTTTATTTCAATAAAAACAAACTTATCAACATCACAAGCAGTTGAATTGTATTGTTTTAAATTAAAAAATACACATTAAAATAAATCACAATGACAAGTCTTCCACCATAGTGACAAACCTTCCACTTATCAGTGACAAACCTTCCACTTATTAGTGACAAACCTTCCACTTATCAGTGACAGGCCTTCCACTTATTAGTGACAAACCTTCCACTTTAAAAAATCTATCTAATTGTTTTTTAAACAAATAAAACTTGTTTAATTATAATTAACTAATTAATACTAATTAAAATTAGCTAGCTATATTTTTTAAAAAAGTTAAGAAATGTTTTTCCCACATCTTTTGAATTCAAAAGATAAAAATATGACAAAGGAACTGTAGCAAGTTGCTACAAATATCTTTATATTAAATGAAATCAAAGTAAATTCCTTAAGACAAATATGTCAACTAAAATCATTGCTGTAGCTAATCATAAAGGTGGTTGCGGGAAAACAACTACTGTAGTACATCTTGCTTCAGAGCTTGCTGAATTAGGAAATAAGGTCTTAGTAATTGATCTGGATCCACAAGCAAATGCAAGTTTACATATAGGATTAAGACACCCTAGCGAAGTTGAAACTACATCAGCTGAATTACTTATTGGTGATATAAGTCTATTATCGGAAGCATTAGAAGAAGAAACAAAATTTAAAAATGTTTCCTTAATATATGGCTCATTAACTCTTGGTAAAACTGAAGATCAATTGAAAGATGATGCACCAAGACCATCCGAGGAACTTTCAAATAAATTGGAAATTCTAGAAGGATTATATGACTACATTCTTATTGATTGCCCTCCTAGCTTAAAATTACTAACCAGCAATGCTTTAGCCGCTTCGACACATGTTATTGTTCCAATTGAATCTGGTTCACAATACGGTCTCTATGGTGTTACTGATTTAATTAATCATTTAAGTAAAATTAGAAGAGTTAACCCTGAATTAGAACTCTTAGGTGCTTTATTAATTAAACATGATGAGCGTCAGAATGTATGTAAATTAATAAAAGATGAAGCATTTAATCAAGTTGGAGAATTATTGCATACCACAATTCCAATGAGCACTAAGGTTAATCAAGCTGCAATTTTGCAACAACCTTTATTATCTGTTGATAAAAACTCAAAAGTTCGAAAAGCTTTTGAAACTTTAGCACAAGAAATTGTTCAGCGTGTCGGATAATATAATTCTGGAAATACTATGGTAAGTAATAAAGAGCTATTGGCTAAACGTCTTCAGCAAAATACTCAAAAGCATCAACATGCCCAAAAGGAGCATATTAACGATGTCAAAGAGCTAAGACGTAATGTACAAATTACAGATATTCAGGCTAGCCCTAACCAGCCTCGAAAACTCTTTAATCAACAAGATATTGAAGATTTAGCAGCATCAATTGAAGAAATTGGGCTATTACAACCAATTGCAGTTCGTAGAATAAATGATAAATATGAGTTGATTGCTGGTGAAAGACGATTGAAAGCCCACCAATTTCTCAATAAGAATACCATTGAAGTAATCATTATTGATGCATCGGATGAAGAAGCTGCTTTATTAACATTAGCTGAAAATTTAAAGCGAGAAGATCTGACAGATTATGAAATATATGTTGGATTAACTTCTTTGGATGAAAAATTAAAAAAAAATAAGCAGAAGTTAGCAAAGTCATTAGGTTTGAATCGTGAAGATATGTATAAATATTTATCTTATGAAAAATTACCTGGAGAGTTGATTGAAGATTTGGAGAAACAGCCGTCATTATTAGCACGGACCGCTGCTACAGCAGTGAAAAAGTTTCTATCAGATCATGATGAAAACCATGAAAAAGCTAAAGAAGCATTATTCGAAGCATGGTCAAAATTGCTTAAAAAAGAAGTTGAACAGACAAAACTGGCATCACTAGCTGAAAAAATCTTTAAGTCAAGAGAAACGAAAGAAGTAATTCAAACTTCAATTGTACATAAAATTGAATATGATGGGAAAGTTGCTGGTAATATCAAATTTGACCATAATACATTAAAGGTATCTTTAAAAATGGGCCAATTTGATGATCAAAATTTACAAGAATTAAAAGCTTTCCTAAAACGAATGTTAGAAAAATAAAGTAAAAAAATAGTGTAGCAAGTTGCTACACTATTTTTTGCAATTAGGAAAATTTATATAAGTAGTCATAATAATATTTTCATAAATTTGTCATGTAAATTGAATGTTTAAAGCGTATTTTTCGACCATCCTAAGATGAGTTGATGCAATGCTTTGGCATAGGCTTTGTTGCATAAAGCCTTTGAAGGTAAAGTTTTCCTAAGTTGCTAAAATTTAGGTTACAACTTGGGTATGAGGTCTGCCTAATTCTGTAAATTTATTTAATACGGCTACACGTGCATGGATCTCATTCACTTGGCTGTCAAAATTCCTTGAGTAGAGTTTATCGCCTAATAATTTGATGCAATGCATCTTGGTTTCGACCAAACTTCGCCGATGATAACCAGACCACTTTTTCCAAAGGGCTCTTCCTAGACGCTTAACTGTTTTTAGTAATTCATTTCTCTCTTGCGAATGAACTTTTGTATCTTTCCACGGTTTCGCATTTTTTCTTGGCGGAATCACCGCATATGCTTGACGATCTGAGATCACTCGTCTGCAGCATTTAGTGTCATAGGCTCCATCGGTATAGACAGAATCTACTCGCTCATCAAGTGGTATTTGACCAAGTAAATCACCGAGCACCTGTGAATCACTGATATTGTTCGTTGTGAGCTGAACTGCACGTATTTGCAGCGTTTCAGCATCTATACCAATGTGAAGCTTACGCCATTGTCGACGATATTCAGGCTGATGTTTCTTCCGTTTCCATTCACCTTCGCCCAAAAACTTTAAACCAGTTGAATCTACGAGTAGATGTAGACCATTGCTACTTTTTTGGTAGCTAATCGCAATATCAATATGTTTTTGTCTTCTGCAAAGCGTCGTATAGTCTGGCGCTGTCCAATCTAATCCGCAAAGTTTAATCAGGCTTTGTACAAAGCCAGTGACCATGCGTA
>NZ_JAKTIG010000066.1:0-36850 GCF_027855145.1 Acinetobacter sp. AOR18_HL | reverse complement strand
GCGTTAGATTGGCTTACACCATTAGAGAAATTTGCTCAGCTTGTTGATTATCATAAGACTTTTCAAACTGTCGCACCTCATGTTTGAATTCGCCATGATACAAATTAATAGTGTAATCAACATTTGAAAACAGCAATCGTTTATAAACTCGATAGAATAAATTGCTTTTATTTTAAGTAGTGGAATAAATTGAAATGCCAACAATCAGTGTAATTATTTTTTATATTTTAGCTATATTAGGCGGTATAACAATTGTTTATGGATTAATCAGTTTAAGTGTTTTTTTAATTACAATCGGATTGGCTCTATTATTTGCAGCACTTTTATTAAAAAAAGAATTTAAAATAGATATTTTATTTTGGCAATAAATATAATATTTATTTGTAATTTAATCTATATATAAACGTATTTCGATATAACTGACATAAAAAAATGTCAGTTTTTAAAAGATTAAATTAAGTTTTTGTAGAGATATGTGGTTAATGATGTTTTTTGATCAAAATAATTACAATAAAATATAAAAGTAAGAAATTTAAAATTTATTTAAGTATTTAAAAATAAAAAAGTTTCAATTAGGATAAAAGTAAAGTAGTAAGACCATTTTAGCTATTAAACAATAACAAAGTGAGGTAGGCATGACTTATAAGTATGAGTATGCAGGGTTCTGGTTAAGATTTGGCGCAATGATTATTGATAGTCTTATTCTTTGTTTAGCAATTATTCCAGCCGCATGGATTTTTTATCGGGGAGATTACGACTTAGTATTTGCTACAGGCTTAAGTAGTCAGCCACAAAACTATTGGTTTGACCTGATTGTGAACTACGCATTTCCTTTTTTATATTCAGTTTTATGTTGGTTGTATTTTGCAGGTACACCTGGCAAACGTTTGATGCGCTTAAAAGTTTTAGATGAAAAAACAGGTAATAAGCTCACAGTCATGCATAGTATTATTCGATATATTGGCTATATTCCATCAATTTTAGTATTTGGTATTGGTCTTTTTTGGGTGGCATTTGACGCTAAAAAACAAGGCTGGCACGACAAAATGGCAAAAACAGTCGTAGTAAGAGAGTTATAAGAAACTATACTAAAAAGCGTTCATAGCATTGAAAATAGGGAGCTATGAACGCTTTTTTTATTAGCTTTTTTTGGCTTTAAATTTGAGAACAACAAATACAATAATTCCGACCACCAATCCCCAAAATGCTGAGCCGATTCCGAAGAATTGAATACCCGAAGCGCTACATAAAAAGGTAAATAATGCAGCTTCACGCTCTTCAATTTGAGCAAAAGCAATCGCAATGTTGTGGCTGATCGTACCAAGTAATGCAATACCCGCTAAAGCTACAATAAAAATATGAGGGAAAGACATCAATAAACTTGTGAGTGTTGCAGCAAACAAACCCATTAAGATGTAGAAAAAACCGCAGCTTATACCTGCAATATAGCGTTTGCTTGGGTCAGGATGAACTTGGTCATCTAAGCTTACGGCAGCACTAATCGCAGCAATATTTACGCTATAACAGCCAAACGGTGCAAGCACAACTTGGGTTAAACCTGTCCAGCCAATGAGTTGATTCACGTGTGGTTTGTAGCCATAACTTTTGATCATGGCAATGCCCGGTAAATATTGAGAAGCCATACTAATCACAAACAGTGGCAGTGCTAAGCCCAAAAGTGCTGACCAGCTAAAGTCAGGACTAATCCAAACAGGTTTTGCTAAAGACCACTGAATTGTAGGTATATGAAATTCTAAAAAGACAGGACACAGGGCAATACCTACAATTACGGTAAATACAATGCTATAACGTGGCCATAATCTTTTTGTAATGACATAAATGCTAAGTAAGGACAAAACAAATACCCAATCATTTTGTAAACTTGCGAAAAGTGTAATACCAAATTTGAGTAGGACGCCTGCCAGCATGGCACTTGTTAAACTTTGAGGAATGTATGACAGCGCTTTTTGAAAAATACCTGAAAAGCCTAAAATCGCAGTGAGTAAACCACCAACTAAAAAAGCACCAATCGCTTCATTTAAACTATATCCACTACCTGTTGCCATAATTAAAGCAAGACCTGCGGTTGACCACGCCGTCGCTACAGGATATTTAAATTTCCAAGAAAGAATGAGTCCTGATAAGCCAATACCCAAACCCAAAGCCCAAAACCATGAAGTGATTTGTTCAGGTGAAGCACCTAAAGCTTGAGCCGCCTCAATCACTAAAACGGCCGAAACACTAATACCAATGAGAAAGGTAATAAAACCAGCAAATACTGCTGGAATTGAAAAATCTTGAAGAATTTTTTGCATGATACGTGTTCTAAATCCAAGAAAAATTAATAGGCTTCTGCCATTGCTTCCAGTTGGGGTGAATTTAACAATTTTTTTTAAGAAGGTGCTTTCTATTTTTAGGTTAAAAAATAAATAATATTTTTAAATTCTTAAATAATGCTATTATTCGTTCCATAAATAACAATGAATCAAGAATATTATTTTATGGATGAGAAAGCCGAAAATTTAACTCCACTAGAACTGAAAATTATGCGTGCCTTACAGGAAAATGGGCGTTTAAGTAATGCTGAATTGGCTAAACTAGTAGGTATTAGTACATCATCTTGTTGGAATCATACTCAGCGTCTTTTTAAGATTGGAGCAATCTTGGATGTTCGTGCTCGGATCAATCCCAATACGGTTCAACGTGGTACAGTGGTGTTAGTTGGTGTAGTTTTGGACCGTTCAACCCCTGACAGCTTTCAAGCATTTGAACAAGCCTCGGGTGATTTGGAAAATGTTTTAGAGTGTTATCTAGTGGCGGGAGAAGTCGATTATTTTCTAAAAATTCGTGTTAAAGATTTGGCTGCGTTTAACCGATTTCATAGTGAAAAGATTATTGCCTTACCCGGAGTAAGACAAGTCAGAACTTTTTTTGTACTTAATGAAGTTAAAACAGATGGCATGCTGGACTTTTAGCAGTTCATAATGTTTTAACTTTCTAATCCAAAAGCTTATTAGAGTAAAAATAATTAAATCGTTGAGGTTGCTAGTTTTAAACCAAATCCGAAAAATAGAATTCCTACTAAAAAGATTCCGCTTGCTGCAATTTTATGGTTTTCTTTAAAAAATGCCGAGAGTTTAATTCCAGAGAAGATTAATGCAGTTAAATAACTAAAGCTAATGATCTGTAAAATAATCGCTAAAATTAAAAAGCTCAGAGCAGGATAAGCGTAGTCTGGTTCAACAAATTGAACAAAGAAAGAGAGGAAAAATAAAATCGCTTTAGGGTTGAGTAAACTAATACTGAGGGCTGTTTTATAAGGATGAACTTTATCTAAAGCTGGTAAATCAGCCATTTCTGGTTGAGTTTGATTACGTTGTTTCCAGCGTTGAATACTGCCTTGTAACAGTTTAAAGCCTAAATAAGATAAATAAAGTGCACCTGTTAATTTAAGAATGACAAATACCCATGGGAATGCCTTGAGTAGAGACGCAGCTCCGAGTACTGTACATAGCATTAAAATAAGGTCACCGGTGAAAATACCGAATGCACCCATATATCCGGTTTTAATCCCGTAGCGCGAAGCGATTGACATCACATAAAGAGAATTGGGTCCTGGCAATAACACAATTAGGAATGTACCAATAATATATGTTGTTAAATCTGTTATGCCGAACACGAGAAACCCAATAAAAAAAACCGATTTTTGTCATGATAACAAAAATCGGCAATTTTGTATGAAAAGTGCAGTTTTTTAAGATTTTATTTCCGCATCAATTCCAAAAGACTGACGTAACAAAAGGCTTAATTGGTCACGTGCTTTAATAAAGCCATCGACACCACCTTGTAAAAGCTGGAATGCCATTAAGTCATGGTTAAGTTCATCTTTAAAACTTTGCTCATCTTGAGCTGGTCTAACCATGGCTTCTGCTTGTTTTGCTTGAGATGCATCAAGTGCCGCATCAACTGTACGGGTATCTTGCTCAAGCTGGGTAAGTAAGTTTGGCGAGATCGTCAGTAAATCACATCCAGCAAGGCCAAGCACTTGATCGATACTACGGAAGCTCGCACCCATCACTTGAGTTGGAATATTTTGTTGTTTGTAATAGGTATAGATTTTCTTAACTGAAACTACGCCTGGATCTTTTTCGATTGGATAAGCGTCTACACCTTCAGCTTTTTTGTACCAGTCTAAGATACGGCCTACAAATGGTGAGATTAAAGTCACTTTTGCATCTGCACACGCTTGGGCTTGATGTAAACCGAAAAGGAGAGTGAGGTTACAAGCAATTCCTTCAGCTTCGAGCACTTTGGCAGCTTGGATACCTTCCCAAGTCGATGCAATTTTAATCAGAATACGTGACTGATCAATACCATAACCTTTGTAAAGTTCACATAATTCATGCGCTTTTTTAATGGTCGCTTCAGTATCATATGAAAGTGCTGCATCGACTTCTGTCGAAACACGACCTTCAATCAGTTTTAAAATTTCTACACCAAATTTTACGGTTAAAATATCAATGGTTCTTTCGATTAACTCATCGTTGCTATAGCCTTCTTCTTTGGCTTGATAATAAGCATCTTCAATGAGCTCTTTGCTTTCTGGTTGTTCTGCTGCTGCCGTAATCAATGAAGGATTAGTCGTTGCGTCTAATGGACGGAATTTACGAATTGCATCAAGGTCACTACTGTCGGCAACAACGGTCGTTAATGTTTTTAATTGGTCAAGTGCTGTATGAGTCATTGATATTCAACATCTTCAGTAATAAATCTTATGTTTTCTTTATAGCACAAAGTCTATTCATGCTGTCGATATATCAATTGTTATATTTCAAAGAAAAACGTTTAGGTTCTGCATCTAATTTGAAATATTTTTAAGGCAGTGGTTGCATTCGTTGCTTACGGATATGTTCAATCAAAAATCTAGCAGCGGCACCAAGCTCACTTTCTCGACTCCATACCAAGTCGACATAGTATTCAAATCGGGGAGTGAAATCTAATAAATCCAATACTTTAAGTTTATTTTTTAATTCAGGATTTTCTTTAAACATTTCTTGAGGAAGTACACCCCAACCCAAATTGCGCAAGATCATTAAACAAGCGGAGTGGTGGTTATCGGTGCGCCAATAATGTTTCGAAAAAAGTAATTCTGGTTTTAACGTCTCATCTCGGCTTGCAACTACAATTTGTCGTGTAGTGAGGATCTGCTCATAAGAAACCTGATTTTGGCTTGCTAGAGGATGGCTGTTTGAAATAACTGGAATTAGAGCTTCCTGCTTGAGCTCTACGAATTGTTCTCTGTTATCTAGATGCTCACGTTCAAACATCAGTGCTAGTTGGGCAGAACCATCTAATAACATTTGCAGAGCATCTTCTTGAGGGGCAGACACAATATTAATTTGTAAGTCTGGAAAACGACTTTCTAAAAGACAAATATAGTCGGTCCAATTGGTGTGTAAAAGTTCAGAGACAATCACAAGCGTTAAATTGGCTTCTAACCCTGTACTTAACGCGTGAGCGTGTTGTTTCCATTGATTCATCTCAATCAAAAGCTGAGAGGTCTTTTCATATAAAACCCGTGCTTCGTCAGTAGGGACGGGTTCGCGGCCTTTACGGTCAAATAAAGTTAAGTCCAGATCAATTTCTAAATTGGCAATAGACATGCTTACAGCCGAAGGAACTTTGCCAAGTTTACGTGCTGCTGCTGAAAAGGATCCTGTTTCAATCACTGCCTGAAACATGAGTAGTTGTTCTTGATTAATATTCATCTGTCAAAAAAACTGAAAGAACCTGATTGGATTAATCAATATTATAAAAATAAAATGCACATTATCCAAGTTATTATTGAGTATTTAAAAATGTTGATTTCCAAGAGAAGACTCATTCATGCAATCAGTTATGAAGGAATTTTATTGGTCATCATTGCGATTGCATTAAGTTTTATTTTTGATATGCCGATGGACGTAACAGGAACACTCGGTGTGTTTATGGCAGTGGTTTCAGTTTTCTGGAACATGATTTTTAACCACTATTTTGAAAAAGTAGAGCATAAATATAATTGGGAAAGAACAATCCCTGTTCGGATTTTACATGCGATTGGTTTTGAGGGCGGTTTGCTGATTGCGACTGTACCGATGATTGCCTATATGATGCAGATGAGTGTCATTGATGCACTTATTTTAGATATTGGTTTAACCTTATGTATTTTAGTTTATACCTTTATTTTCCAGTGGTGTTACGACCATATTGAAGATAAGTTTTTCCCAGATGCCAAAGCTGCATCACTTCATTAAGCCAAGATATTGAAATGAAATAAGCACCCAAATGGGTGCTTATTTTGTTAGGTCGTTATAGAAATTATTTTTCTACAATCGCAACCACACCTTCACCACCTGCCGTACAGATCGAGATTAATGCACGGCCTGAACCTTTTTCATTAATCAATTTAGCAGCAGTTGCTAAGATACGACCACCAGTTGCAGCAAATGGATGGCCTGCACCTAAAGATGAACCATTTACGTTCAGTTTAGAGCGATCGATTGAACCCAAAGGTGCATCTAAACCAAGACGTTCTTTACAGAATTTTTCATCTTCCCAAGCTTTCAAAGTAGACAATACTTGAGATGCGAATGCTTCATGAATTTCGTAGAAATCAAAATCTTGAAGTTTAAGGTTTGCACGCTTAAGCATACGAGGCACTGCATAAGCAGGAGCCATTAACAAACCTTCTTTAGGGCCGTTTTTACCAATGAAGTCAACAGCTGCTGTTTCAGAGAAAGAAAGATAAGCTAAAACTTCATGACCGTTTTCTTTTGCCCACTCTTCAGAAGCAAGCAAGACAACAGAAGCACCGTCAGTTAACGGAGTTGAGTTACCAGCTGTCATTGTTGCAGTTTCGCCTTTACCGAAAACTGGCTTCAATTTAGCAAGTTTTTCAACTGTGCTGTCTGCGCGTAAGTTGTTGTCACGGTTAAGACCTAAGAATGGAGTCATTAAGTCATCTAAGAAACCACGCTCATAAGCAGCAGCAAGTTTTTGATGGCTGCTAGCAGCTAACTCATCTTGTGCTTCGCGAGTAATACCCCATTCTAAAGCAGTGATGGCTTGGTGCTCACCCATTGAAAGGCCAGTACGTGGCTCACCATTGCTTGGTGCATCAAGAAGCTTTTTAAAATCAATTTTTGTTAAGGCTTTAAGGCGGTCTTTACCCGTTTTAGCTACATTGAGCTCAAGTAAAACTTTACGTAAACCATCACCCACAGCGATCGGAGCGTCAGAAGTTGTGTCTACACCACCTGCAATACCTACGTCGATTTGACCAAGCGCAATTTTGTTTGCAACTACAAACGCTGCTTGTAAACCTGTACCACAAGCAATTTGAATGTCATAAGCAGGAGTTTCAGGAGCAAGATCTGTGCTCAATACAACTTCGCGAGTCATATTAAAGTCACGGCTGTGTTTTAAAACAGCACCAGCAACGACTTCACCAATACGCTTACCCTGTAAGTTAAAGCGTTCAACCAAACCATTCAATGCTGCTGTCAGCATGTCAGAATTTGACGCTTTGAAATAAGCAGTATTTGAACGTGCAAATGGAATACGGTTGCCACCAATAATTGCAACGCGGCGAACAGTGTTTTGGCTCATGGTTTTATCCTGTTGAACAGAAGTTTTGGTTTTTGTTGCTTTTGGTGCTGCAGCTACATTTGAAGATGTAGACGAGGTTTCTGAAGCAGCGCTCTTGGTACGAGGGCTACGTGCAGGTGCAGTCGTTGAACGAGTACGTGTCGTTTTTGATGTATTAGTTGCTGCTTTAGGAGTAGTGCTGTTACGCTTAGCCGTGTTAGAAGCCGACTTTGATGTATTTGACACTTTTTCCTGAGCAGAATTCTCGACTGCTGGATTTTCTTGAGTTGTTTTGCTCATAAGGCTTTTCCAAGCATAATAACGATATTCTTGTAAGCTACCTTAACACAATTCAAATAGACCTGTATTGACTAGAATGACATTGTAGATAGCATTCAGGTCAAGACATCCAAAGATGAAGTCAAGTATGATTTGGAGTAACTCTAATGAACGACTGCTTTCATATTGTTGCTATTCATCTCATAACATAATGAAGCCTGTCGTAGAAAATTCATTTCTTTGAGAGATAATAATCATGACTGATCAATACCAAGCATTTACACAATCTCCTATTGGTAAATTCGTTGTTAAAAATCTGGGTTTACCATCGCCAGTTGTATTAGAGCGTTTTGAAAGTGCTCAGCCAGTAGTGAATGGTGCAGTATTGGTTGGCGCAGCGCCGTCAAGTATATTGTCTGGTGCGATTGCACAAGTACTTAGCAATGTTCATGCAGATAGCTATGTAGGCAATAACGTTGCTTTGCAACAAGAAGCTGCAAAAGTTGGTTTAAATTTACGTCCGTTCAATGCAGGCGACAAAGAATCAAAATTCAAAGCAGTTGTATTTGATGCATCTGGTATTCAAAACTCAGAACAGTTAAACGAACTTTATAAATTCTTTAACCCAATTGCACGTCAAGTTGCGACTTCTGGTCGAGTGATTGTGATTGGTACAACTCCTGAAACTGCGAAAACTGTAAAACAAGCGATTGCTCAGCGTGCACTTGAAGGCTTTATCAAATCTATAGGTAAAGAATTTAAAAAGGGTATTACTGCTCAAGTTGTTTATGTTGATGAAGGTGCTGCGGCAAATCTTGAATCAACATTACGTTTCTTGCTTTCTCCGCGTTCGGCTTATGTATCTGGTCAAGTGATTCGTGTATCTAAAGCAGATGTGGTTGATGTTGATTGGGCAAAACCACTTGCTGGAAAAACTGCATTAGTAACTGGTGCAAGCCGTGGTATTGGTGAGGCAATTGCACATGTATTGGCTCGAGACGGCGCGCATGTTATTTGTTTAGACGTACCACAACAACAAGCTGACCTTGACCGTGTAGCAGCTGACATTGGCGGTTCTACATTGGCAATTGACATTACAGCTGCTGATGCGGGCGAAAAAATTAAAGCTGCTGCGGCAAAACAAGGCGGTTTAGATATTATCGTTCATAACGCAGGTATTACACGTGACAAAACTTTGGCAAACATGAAGCCGGAGCTTTGGGACTTAGTAATTAACATTAACTTGTCTGCTGCTGAACGTGTAAATGACTACTTGTTAGAAAACGATGGTCTAAATGCAAATGGCCGTATTGTTTGTGTATCATCAATTAGCGGTATTGCTGGTAACCTTGGTCAAACCAACTATGCTGCGTCGAAAGCAGGTGTAATTGGTCTAGTGAAATTTACTGCGCCTATCTTAAAAAATGGTATTACCATTAACGCAGTAGCACCTGGCTTTATCGAAACTCAAATGACTGCTGCGATTCCATTTGCAATTCGTGAAGCTGGTCGCCGTATGAACTCAATGCAACAAGGTGGTTTACCTGTTGATGTAGCAGAAACAATTGCATGGTTTGCATCAACTGCGTCTACAGGCGTAAACGGCAACGTTGTACGAGTGTGTGGTCAAAGCTTGTTGGGCGCTTAAGCACTTTTAGCGAAATAGGGGTGCTTGTGCATCCCTTTTTTATTCAAGAATTTATAAATTATAAAAGGTTAGGTATGAATACTCGTCATTTTAGCCAGCTACCAAAAGCGGCATTGGCTTATTCAAAAGTAGTGCAAGGTTTAATTTTTAAAAAGCCGAAAGGTCCAAAAATATTACCGCAAGTTGAATATGTGGTAGATACTTTAGAAATTGATCAGAACCACCTCAAAGCTTATAACGAAGTATGTGGTTTTCAAAATAATGGCTTTGTACCCGCAATTTATTTGGCGGTGCTTTCTCAAAGTTTGCAAATGCACATGATGACAGCAGAAGCCTTTCCATTTCCAATTTTAGGTTTAGTCCATATTCGTAACCAGATTAAACAAACTAGACCAATTGGTGTAACTGAAAAACTCACTCTGTCATGTAAGTTTGGGGAACTAAAACCGCATGATAAAGGTGTTCAGTTTGACTTTATTACCACGGCAAAAGTTGGCAATGAAGTGGTGATGGAAGGTTTAACGACTTATTTATCTCGCCAAAAAGTTGAGAAAAGAGTAGGTGAGAAAGCTAAAGAAGAACAAGCACCAGCTTATGTTCCAAAGGCAGAGTGGAATATTTTAGAAAACACAGGTCGCCGTTATGCGAAAGTGTCTGGTGATTTTAACTTAATTCACATTCATGCCATTACTGCAAAAGCATTTGGCTTTAAGCAAGCAATTGCACATGGTATGTGGAGCAAAGCTAAAGCATTAGCAAACCTTGAATTACCAAATGCTTATGAAGCAGATGTATGGTTTAAGCTGCCAATGTTCTTACCATCAAAAGTTGAGTTTTTAACTGCCAATACAGATAAAAAGACTGATTTCTTAATTCGTAATGCTAAATCACAAAAACCGCATGTTGCAGGAACTGTAAAAGCATTATAAAAATAGCAGCAGCCTGAACAGAGGTTTGGGCTGCTTTTGAGCAAAATAACAAAAAATGCAAGGAACTTCATGTGATTAAAGAAATTTTACTGGCCGATACCCATAACTATCACGGTATTTTAGATGAACGTTTTATTGATTTAGCTCATCAGTTTAGCCGTCTTCAAGATGCTAGAACGGGACAAGGTGGAGCTGCTTTAGCGGTTTATTTTAGAGGTCAGAAAGTTGTAGATATCTACACCGGTCTAAAATCACAAACCGAAGCTTGGCAACCTGACACATTGGCAGTTTGCTATTCTACAGGTAAGGGCATACTTGCAACTTTAGCGCATATTTTAGTAAGTGAAGATTTTTTAGAATACGACAAACCAATTTCGACTTATTGGCCTGAGTTTGCTCAAAATGGAAAAGAGAAAATGACATTGCGTCATGTGCTCAGCCATCAAAGTGGCATGTTTGACGTGCGAAATATCATCGAAAGTGCGCGAGAAATGCTCGACTGGTCACATATGTTAGATGTGGTCGCGGCGACTAAGCCAAGATTTCTTGCAGGAGAGGGTAATGCTTATCAAGCTTTAACATTTGGTTGGCTTGTGGGTGGTGTACTTGAAAAAGCAACTGGCCAATCTTTAGATCAGCTCATGCAAAATTATCTTGTTGAACCATTAAAGTTAGATGGGGCATATTTTGGGACGCCTGAAAATGAGTTGGATCGTGTAGCACGTTTAATTATTCAACCAAAACCAGAAAAACCAGCGTCTACTCAAGTTGAAAAACCTAAAAAGCCACAGACTCGCAAGAGTTCACTCTCTGAAAAAATGATTACGTGGACTGGACAAGACCCCCAAGACTTTCAAGATGCCATGATTCCAAAAGGAATGAAACATCTTAGTTTCTTTAGTGACGAGGGGTTGCAAGCAGTTATTCCAGCGGCGAACGGCACTTTTACTGCAAATAGTCTTGCTAAAATTTATGCGATGCTGGCAAATCAAGGTGAATGGGACGGACAGCAAATTATTCGCCCAGAAGTATTTAAAGAGCTCAGCACCATCCAAAGTTATGCACGTGATCGTGTTATGCCAATTCCGATGAATTGGCGTTTAGGCTATCACCGTATTATTACCATGGGTAAACGCGCTAAAAATGGCTTTGGACATATTGGTTACAATGGTTCAGGAGCGTGGTGCGATCCTGAGCGTGGCCTCAGCTTTGCTTATACGCATAACTTCCAAATTGGTTCAATCACGGGTGATTACCGTTTGTGGGGACTGACTCAAGAGACTTTACGTTGTACCGACCAAATTTTAAAAGGCCGTAAAGGCTGGTTCTAATTTTAGTATTTTTAAAGCTGGTATTTTTAAGCAATGCCAGCTCAACATTTATAATAATTCTAGGCGAATAATTGCTTCGGTATGGCGCTTGAAGTCTTGCTCAGCTAAACCTTGTAAACCAAGTTTATAAATCCCTTCTAATCCGCATACAAAGGCAATGAGTCGCCATGCAATGTCTGTGGAATTTGATCTGTTTTTAAATTCGCCTTCTTTTTGGCCACACTCAATCGCTTGCACAATTGTTTCATGCCAACTTTGCATGGCAAGGTTATAAGCCTTTTGTATTTCAATATCTTGCTCAATCAAGAGTTCAGCTTCATTCCATAAACGTAAGTAGGGCTGAAGTTTGTCGATATTTTCTGCACCTAATAAGATGAAGAGTCTTTGAAATTGACTGGTTGTTTGGAGAGTTTGTTCAATTTCATCGAGCTGTTCCATCAGCTTTAAAAAAGCTTCAGCTTTTAAATGGGATGCCGAAGAAAAGTGGTGGTGAACTTGTCCGGTAGAGGTTTGTGCTTCTGTTGCGATTCGGCGCACCGTCATGGCTGTAAAACCTTCAGCCAAAGCAACTTGCATGGCAGCTTGCAGAATCATTTCTCTGCGTTGATCGCGATTAAGATAGGCCATGTTTTTTCACCTGACTGAATTCGACACAAATTACATTAAAACTAAAACTTGGACAAGTGTCCAATTGTGTATATAATATCCATAATTTGAACACATGTCCAAGTTTTGGATATTGAAGAGCGTTATGCAAAAAAAATGGTTAATCCTGACAATTATCGTCCTTATATATTTACCAGTTACGATTGATGCAACGGTGATGCATGTTGCAACACCATCTTTAAGTGCAGCATTGAATTTAACTGCCAATCAGCTTTTATGGGTTATTGATATTTATTCACTGATTATGGCGGGTTTGATTTTGCCAATGGGTGCACTTGGCGATCGTATTGGCTTTAAAAAATTATTATTTATTGGAACTGCAGTTTTTGGTGTGGGTTCGTTAGCTGCGGCTTTTTCTCCAACTGCCTATGCCTTAATTGCTTCTCGTGCTGTCTTAGGGCTAGGGGCAGCTATGCTTATTCCTGCCACTTTATCCGGCATCCGTAATGCCTTTACTGAAGAAAAGCAGAGGAATTTTGCACTTGGTCTTTGGTCTACAGTGGGTGGTGGCGGAGCTGCTTTTGGTCCATTAGTTGGTGGATTTGTACTAGAACATTTCCATTGGGGAGCTGTATTCCTCATCAATATCCCGATTATTTTAGTCGTTCTGGTCATGATCGTGATGATTATTCCTAAACAACAAGAGAAAACTGATCAGCCAATTAACTTAGGGCAAGCTTTAATTTTGGTTGTAGCCATTTTAAGCCTCATCTATTCAATCAAATCGGCGATGTACAACTTCTCGATGCTTACGGTTGTGATGTTTGTGGTTGGAATAAGTACTTTAATTCACTTCATTCGAAGCCAAAATAGAGCTACGACACCAATGATTGATCTGGAATTATTTAAACATCCAGTGATTTCTACCAGTATTGTTATGGCCGTTGTTTCTATGATTGCTCTGGTTGGGTTTGAATTACTCTTGTCTCAAGAGTTGCAGTTTGTACATGGGTTTTCACCATTACAGGCAGCCATGTTTATTATTCCATTTATGATCGCAATTAGTTTGGGTGGTCCATTAGCAGGAATTTGTTTAAATAAATGGGGACTTAGACTTGTATCTACTGTTGGTATTTTAATAAGTGGATTTAGTTTATGGGGGCTTGCTCAGCTTAACTTTTCGACCGACCACTTCTTAGCGTGGACGTGTATGGTCTTTTTAGGCTTTAGCATTGAGATTGCCTTATTGGCTTCAACTGCCGCCATTATGTCATCTGTACCTCCGCAAAAGGCGAGTGCAGCAGGTGCCATTGAAGGCATGGCCTATGAGCTTGGGGCTGGTTTGGGCGTTGCTATATTTGGATTAATGTTGTCTTGGTTTTATAGTCGTTCAATTATTTTGCCAGAACAGCTCCCAACGGACTTAATTGAAAAAGCGAGTATCTCGATTGGAGAAACCATGCAATTAGCGTCTAACCTTGAAAATCCTTTGGGAGGACAATTAATTGCAGTTGCGCAGCAAGCTTTTAGCTATGCCCATAGTTGGGTGCTTACCATTTCAGCTATTTGTTTCTTCCTTTTAACTGTATTTGTCTGGTTTAGCTTTCCAAAGAAAGTAAATTAAAACTAAAGAATAAAAAGAGAGGCTACCTTTCTTTTTATCCTTAAATATCTTTTTAATATTTTCTACATATTAAAAATTGGTTATTTAATTCTCATAAATAAACTATTCTTTAAAAAGGTTCATATTTTTATTTCAAAATGATTCAGTTGTCATGTAATTGAAATTTAATGAAAAATTAATTGTTGTGAAATTGACTGTGTAAAAATGGTTTGCTAACCTGCTATTCGAAAAATCTAAAAACAAATAAAAGAGGCTGCTGTGAATTTTAAATTAAAAACATCACTCATTATTGGAGCAATTGTTGCGTCTTCACTTGTATATGCCGCAACTGTACTTTCACCAAATCAGAATAATAATAGTGGATCAATTCCATCCGGTTATTCAGATTTAGAATTTAATCTAGCAAATGGGAATTGGGTCAAAAACCTTACTTTACCCACAAGCGCTAATAATTTGGACAAAATTACAATTCGTTCTAGTGCTGCCTATAGTAGCTATTTAGATACTTCTAATACCAATATTCCGTTAGAAGTATTAAAGATAAATAGTGGTGATGTTTACCAATTCATCTTTAATAGTAGTCAAAATAAATGGATCGCTCAGTTAGCGACAGTGAGTCCTACTAATGGTGCGACCTATGAAGTCGTTCCATTAACAACTGCATCAATGCAAAAAGTACTTATTCAAAATGACAAATGGGCACAAACCATAGCATTACCGAGTGATGTCCGTGATGGAACAACCGTACAAGTTGTTTCTACAGCAAGTGCAAGTTCGGACATTGATAAAACAAATTTACTATTCCCGAGCAGTTTTACATTAAAAAATGGCTCTGAATATTGGTTCAAATATTATTCTGCTTTAGGAAAATGGGTTCCAGAGTATATAAAACCTCAGAAGTTAAATGTTCAGCAAATTGGAACGTCATTAGCGATAGTTAATAGTCCACTTACAGAAATTTCATTTGGAGATGGAAACTGGGTTTCCAATTTCACTTTGCCGACCACTGCAAGTGATCGAGATAGAATTATTATTAAGTCTACTGCAACTTGGTCTGCAAAAATTAATAATACAAATATTAATAGCCAAGCGACCCTAACGCTTAAAACAGGCGATCAATATGAGTTTATGTATGTAAGCGACAAAGGCTATTGGCAGTTGATCTCTTCACCTACAAAGGTGATTGATTCAGCCGCAACAATCCCTGCAACTTTACCGAATATGACTCAGCCTACTTTAAAGGTAAAACTTTCTACCTCAAATTGGCAGCCAACCTTACAACTACCTGCTAAAGCTCAAGTCGGCGATAAAGTTGTTATTGTGTCAAATGCATCGGCAGACACCTATATTAATGCTGCTAATGGCTTGTCTACCGCAATTAAAAATGGTGAAAATCGCCGTTTTATGTACACCGCTCAAGGCTGGACAGTAGATAGTTATACAATTGATATGTTGTTGGTTTCTAGTCCAGAAGTAAATGCAATTTTAGGAGAGAGCGCTGCAAAACTTAGAATGATTGAAGGCGTAAATTTAACAAATTTAACCTCTGAAAATTCAAATGCACGTTTTTACTTAAGAGAGGTGGGCTATTTAACCTATAAAATTCCTGCTGCTACTCTAAAAGAAGCAATCTCTACTGGACGAGATGACACCACGGTACAAAATGAGCGAAAACGTGTATTGGCAGACGGTGTTTATTATCAAGGTAATGAACCTGGTGACGGTGGTTGTGGTTGGGCTTGGATTAATGCTTCTGCATATAACATGATTGGCGCAAATGATATTGCAGGTTGTTCTTTCGCGGCCATGCGTCATGAAGTCGGGCACAATCTTGGTCTGTACCATAATGGTTCAACTAATATTGGCTCAGGTTTTGCCCATCCGTTAGGAAGTACTGCAATGGGTGGCAATAATATTAATTTCTATTCGAGTCCATATCTATACAACCCGAAATATGGTGTACGTTTAGGTGTAGAAGGAAAAATTGATGCGGTTAGTGTGATTAACCTGAATGCGCAGAAAATTTCTCTGTATAACTAATCTCTATTTTTAGCTGTAAATAATGAAGAAAAATAAATTGTTAATAGGAACTGCTATCGCTTGTGTGGCGTTAGCAGTTTTAATCTGGTTTGCCTTTTCACAGCAGAGCTCTTCTGCTTTAACGTCGTCTTCAGAAAATGGGCAAGGGACTGGGCAAAAACTGGCAGATAATCAGAATGAATTTGCTCGTCAAAATATACTGAATTTGAGTCCGTCCGAAAAAGAAAGATTGTCTCAGCAACAGATTATTTTTAATGAAATAGAAAAGGATCAACTGCCTTCTAATGTTAATTTTCCACTAATTAAAAATGCAGAAGGTATGGTCATTAAATATGATCCAAATGTGATTGAACTTAAAAAAGTGGGCGACACTGTTAAGTTCCAAATGTTGCAATATGGCATTAATCGCACGGGTAAAATTGTAGAGATCGAACCTGTTGACCAAGATATTGTTCGATGGACTGGGAAATTTGATCAGGGCGATCCGAATCAGAATTTCTTTACCATTACTCAAAGTCAAAAAGACCATTATACAATCATGCAAATTTTTACCGAGAAGGGAAATTATTCGGCTGAAATTAAGGATGGTGTGGGGCTCGTGCAAACGATGGATGAGGGTGTTACAGATCAGGAGTTACACCATGATCATCCTTAGACAAATAAACGGTTCTGGTAGAGAAAAGAAGCCAGTTCGCAGTTTATCTGTACGGATATGAGCTTTATGCGTTCACACTCTTTTAAAAACAAAGTATGCTTATGCCTGTAACAAGGAGCATACATGTATCAAGTACTTGCTAGAAAATACCGTCCACGTAATTTCAATGAGTTAGTGGGGCAAAACCACGTTTCTCGTGCATTAAGCAGTGCATTGGAACGCGGTCGTCTTCACCATGCTTATTTATTTACAGGAACCCGTGGTGTAGGTAAAACTACAATCGCACGTATTTTAGCCAAGTGTTTGAACTGTGAAACGGGTGTAACTTCTACACCATGTGAAGTCTGTGCAACCTGTAAAGCGGTAAATGAAGGCCGTTTTATTGACCTAATTGAAATCGATGCTGCTTCAAGAACCAAAGTAGAAGATACGCGTGAACTTTTAGACAACGTTCCTTATGCGCCAACGCAAGGTCGTTTTAAAGTTTATCTGATTGACGAAGTACATATGCTATCGACGCATTCTTTTAATGCGTTATTAAAAACACTAGAAGAACCACCGGAACACGTTAAGTTTCTGTTTGCTACGACTGATCCACAAAAGCTACCGATTACAGTCATTTCACGTTGTTTGCAATTTACTCTACGACCTTTAGCCGTTGATGAAATTACAAAGCATCTTGGCGCTATTCTTGAAAAAGAGCAAATTAATGCTGATCAAGATGCAATTTGGCAAATTGCTGAATCTGCTCAAGGTTCACTGCGTGATGCATTATCTTTAACTGATCAAGCCATTGCTTACGGGCAGGGTTCTGTACATCACCAAGATGTTAAAGAAATGCTTGGTCTAATCGACCGTACGATCATTTATGATTTGATTTTGGCGATTCATCAAAACCAACGTGAGAAAGTTAGTCAGCTTTTATTACAATTTAGACACCAAGCGCTAGATGTTTCACTTGTGCTTGATCAGTTGATTTCGACATTGCATGAATTGGCAATTTTGCAATATCTACCTGATTTGAGTTTGAAATATAGCGATGAAATCAATCGCAAGATCATGCAACTGTCTAAGCTGATTTCTGCTCAAGATTTACAGCTATATTACCAAATCGCATGTAAAGGTCGTTCAGACTTGCAACTTGCCGTGACGCAAGAGCAAGGTTTTGAAATGTGTGTTTTACGCTTGTTGGCATTCCGTCCTTTAGCACCAAATGAAATTGTGGTGTCAGAGCCTGTTCAACAAAATGGACAAGCAGAAGTAGGTCTAAATTCACAACCTCAGCCAATAGTCCAAGAGATTACTCCAGTAAATACGGTTCAACCTGTTGAAGTTATTAGCCAGCCCGCTATGGTTGAACCTGAACCTGAACCTGAACCTGAACCTGAACCTGAACCTGAACCTGAACCTGAACCTGAACCTGAACCTGAACCTGAACCTGAACCTGAACCTCAGTCTAATCAGGATTTAATGGTATTTGACCCAAATCATCATGAGCTGATTGGGCTTGATTCAGCAGTTGTTCAAGAGACTGTTAGTGTTAGTGTTCTTGAAGAAGATTTCATTCCGGTACCAGAACAAAAGTTAGTACAAGTTCAGGCAGAAACACAAACTAAAAATATTGAACCTGAACCAGCTTTCACTGCTGAACCTCAAGGTTTGTTTGAGACATCTAGCGCTAAATTTTCCCTTGGTCAAGATGTGCCTATAACTCCTGATTTGTCTTCTGAACCTGTTATTGAACAACAGTCATTTGTACAAGCCGAAGTAATGGTTCAAACAGAAATAGTTGCCGTTGTAAAAGAGCCTAGTGCAACTGATCACGGTCAGTTGATGCCTCAAGATATCTTGAAGCTTTCTCCTCAAGTTTTGGAAGGTGAGTGGACACTCGAAAAGTGGGAATATTGGTTTAGAAATAGTCAGCTTTCTCCAGCCGTTCAAGAACTTGCTCAACATGGTGTGATGACTGGTGAAATTGGTGGCAATACTATTTTCCATATTCCTCAAGAATATGAAAATATGCTGACCCAATTACAACAAGGCCTTATTGATGCATTAAATGAGCAATGGCCGAATACTCAGTTTACAGTTGAATATGGTGCTTTGAATACATCTACTCCCTACACTATTCAAAGTGCACGTAAAGAAAAAGCCTTTCACCGAGCAGCTGAGCTATTACAGCAACAGCCAGTTATTAAGAGTCTCATAGAAACTTTTGATGGCGAACTACAAAATATTCAATTAAAGCCTTAAATTCATCTGATTTTTGATCTGGTGCAGAATATGAAAATAATAGAGTTTTCATATTCTTCATTGGATTGAAATATTTGGGTCATGTCACTGTCATTGTACTTTTCTATGTTAGCCATTTTAGATTTTAAATGGACTATATATCGTCATGAAAAGGCAATGCATTGGAATAAATTGTTTTAAATATTCATATTTTTTATTAATCGGCGCGATTCTGCTGAGTGGTTGTAACGACTCTGCAAATGATAGTTCAAATACACCAGAAACAGGTAAAAAGCCTGTAATGCGCTGTGCTCCATAAACTTAAATAATAAAAAGAACCTGATCATGATTACACGTCGTAAATTTTTAAATTACTCTTTAAATATGGGTTTTGGTGCTGCGGCATTGGCAACTTTCCCATCTAGTATTCAAAAAGCTTTAGCAATTCCTGCAAATAATAAAACTGGAACCATTCAGGATGTCGAGCACGTTATTATTTTAATGCAGGAAAACCGATCTTTTGACCATTACTTCGGAACATTAAAAGGCGTCCGAGGGTTTGCCGATCGTTTTACGATTCCTTTGCCAAGTGGCCGCCGTGTTTGGGAGCAGCTTAGAAGTAATGGGCAAGTTTTAACGCCTTTTCATTTAGATGGTACAGCCAATAATGCGCAGCGTGCAGATGGTACGCCACATACGTGGAATGACAGTCAGCTGGCTTGGGATAATGGGCGTATGGCGAATTGGCCAGCTCATAAAACTGATATCTCAATGGGTTATTTTAAAGAAAAAGAAATTCCATATCAGTTTGCGCTTGCAAATGCTTTTACGATTTGTGATGCCTACCATTGCTCTATGCACACTGGAACAGATGCAAACCGTTCTTATCATTTAACGGGTACAAATGGTGCAACACCGACCAAGCGTTCATTTGTAAACAACGAGTGGGATTGGATTGATGGTAACCCAGCGACGGCAGACCGTGGTTATACATGGAAAACTTATGCCGAACGCTTAGAAGAAGCAGGGGTAAGTTGGATTTGTTATCAAAATATGCCAGATGAATGGGGCGATAATATGTTGGGTGCATTTCGATCGTTTAGAAAGGCCAACATTGCTTCTGGTTATCCGGTTGCAAGTGGCGGCGAACCGAATAAACCGTATGCTGATACGGGTCAAAAACTACCGTATAAAGCCTATGATGCTGCAACTGATAATGCCAAAAATCCATTATATAAGGGCATTGCAAATACGCTACCGGGTAATAAACCAGAAGAATATCTTGATGCTTTTAAACGCGACATTCGTGAAGGGAAGTTACCTCAAGTCTCTTGGATTAATGCGCCATCGATTTATTGCGAACATCCAGACCCTTCAAGCCCAGTTCAAGGAGCTTGGTTTATTCAAGAAATTATTGATGCATTAACTGCTGTACCAGAGGTGTGGAGTAAAACTGCGCTACTTATCAACTTTGATGAAAATGATGGTTACTTTGACCATATGCCATCGCCATCAGCGCCATCTCGACTTAAAAATGGTCAGTATGCTGGCAAATCGACATTAAGTAGTGCCGATATGCAGGACGAATACTTTGACCATGCCGCGCCTGAAGGAAGTCATTCACAGCCTACACCGGATGGACGAGTTTATGGACCAGGCCCTCGTGTTCCGTTATATGTGATTTCCCCATGGAGTCGTGGTGGTTGGGTGAACTCACAAGTGTTTGACCATACCTCTGTGCTCATGTTCTTAGAAAAACGTTTTGGTGTAAAAGAGCCGAATATCAGTGCGTATCGCCGTGCAGTGTGTGGTGATTTGACCAGTGCATTTAACTTTAAAACACCAAATGCAGATGTTTTACCGCAGCTGAATGGTAAACAAACACGTGTGCAAGCAGATGAGTTAAGAGAAAATCAAGAAGCTTTACCAGCTGTGCCTGTACCCACGGATACGAAGTTACCGATTCAGCAAAGTGGTATACGTCTTTCACGTGCGTTACCTTACGAGCTACACACCAGCGCACGCTGTAGTACTGATGGCAAAGTGCAATTGATTTTCTCTAATACGGGTACGCAAGCAGCGGTTTTCCATGTTTATGACAAGCTCAATTTAGACCGTATTCCAAAGCGTTATATTGTCGAGCCGAATAAGACTCTAGATGATGTATGGGACGCTTTAAAAGATAATTTAGGTCGTTATGACCTATGGGTACTTGGTCCAAATGGCTATCATCGTCATTTCAAAGGGGATACTCAACGTATTGTTGATAGTGGCGTTAAACCTGAAATTCGAGTGTGCTATGACATTGCCAATGGCGATGTATACGTTGAACTCATGAATGATGGTACTAAGGATGCAATATTGACGGTAAAACCTTGTGCATATCGACAAGATACGCCGTTACAACTTACCGTAAAAGCGGGACAGGTTGTTAAGCAGCATTGGGCTTTGGCCGATGTAGGGCATTGGTATGATTTTGAAATTACCAGTCAAAGTGATCCATATTATTACCGACGTTTTGCTGGTCGAGTCGAAACGGGTGAAGATTCCTTTAGTGATCCTGCAATGATGTAAGCTAAGACGAGGCAAAAAGAGCTGTGTATTTTCTTTTTGCCTCATTTTTTATAATAAGAAATTCTCTAAAACCTCACGAACTGTCTCGGAAATTGGCACAGTCTTACGCGTTTCGCGATCAACAAAAACATGCACAAAATGTCCTTGAGCTGAGGCTTGATCTTGACCTTGTTTAAAGATTGCTAACTCATAGCGTAGAGAAGTCGTGCCGATTTTGCCAATCGCAACACCTACTTGAATAATCTCAGGAAATGATAACTCTTGAAAAAAACTACACGCTGAATCGACCACTAACCCAATTGCTTTTGCTTCATGAATATCAAAACCTGTTTTTTGAATCAATAAAGCATTGGCTGCTGTATCAAAATAACTATAGTAAGTCACATTATTTACATGACCATAGATGTCGTTATCTGCCCAACGCGTTTGAATGTCTAAAAAGAACTTAAATTGATCACGGTTTTTTAAAACTGGTTTAGTCATTAATGAATCGCCTGATAAATTGCCAAAGCAGCGGCTTCTGTCATGTCACGTGGGTTATTTTGTAGTAAGCGGGTTTGCAACATGGCATCTTGAGCAAGTCGAGGTAAACTGGACTCATCAATACCCAAATCACTAAGTCTTAAAGTCAAACCACTACGGTCTAAATGGTTCTGCATATGGTCAATAAACAGATCACATAAACCATCTGTGCTGCCATTACTATATGGATCAAGCCATTGCATAAGCTCTGCATAGTATTTTTTTGCATTTGGTGCATTAAACTTTAATACTTCAACCAATACTAAGGCATTGGTATGACCATGCGACAAATTAAAATGTCCACCCAGTGGATAAGCTAAAGCATGTACCGCAGCAACGGGCGAGTTTGCAAAGGCTTGACCCGCGAGCATTGAACCGAACAGCATGTTTTGACGTGCTTCTAAATCATTACCATCTTTAAGAACTTTCGGTAAGTTATGGTTTAACAATTTCAAAGCATGCTTGGCTAAAATATCCGTATAAATATTTTTTTTATGTTTTGAGGTATATGCCTCAATAGCATGTACCATCGCATCAATACCTGTGGCGGCCGTAATATGAACAGGTAGATTTTGGGTAAAATTTGCATCAAGAATTGCAGTGTCGGCGTAGAGTACTGGAGAGACAATCCCCATTTTTGTCGTCTCACCAGTGGTGACAATGGAGATTGGCGTTACTTCTGAGCCTGTTCCGGCTGTTGTTGGAATCAAAATAAGCGGAAGGCGAGCTGTAGTGACTTGGTTTACGCCGTACATCTCTTGCAAACTTTGGGTCTGGTTAGGGTGGGCGAGTAAAGCAATAACTTTTGCAACATCTAGAGAACTACCACCCCCAAAACCAATAATGACATCAACATTTTGCTGTTTAGCGTAATTGGCTGCATCTAGTACTACTTGTTCAGGTGGATCAGCTTGCACATCAGCATAGATGACATATTCAATGTTGAGGTTATCTAAAATTTGCAGGATGGGACGGTGTAATTGATTTTTAACCATGCCTGCATCGGTGACTAGCAATAACTTACGGTAAGCTTTTGACGACAAAACATTTTGTAATTCTTGTATAGAGCCTAAGCCAGAGATGATATTTGGAACGGTTTGAAATTGAAAATAGCTCATATACATTATTTCCTTATTTTTGAACATTATTGTTGAATGGCTCTATAAGATTCAATCTCTAAATAAGTTAGCATAAGAAACTTTAAAATAAAGTAGTTCTGACGTGACTATGCTTTTCTTAAGCCTTGTGCCACCCATAGATAAATACTTTTTTGCAATGTTGGGTCCCATATGTAAGTGAGGATTACCAAAATATTTAAACCCTCGTTGAAAAGTGGGCTTTTTGTTATTTATAGGGTTCTGTAGATTTTCTGACAAGCTTCTAATTTACATAATGCCTTAACAATTTATAATTTTATCGGTTCTAAAAAGTGAAAATTTCTAAAACTTTTCTTAGTATTATGGGATGTACGTGTTTGATGCTTAGCTCGGCAGCAATCGCGAAAACCAGCTCTAGTGTATATTCGCCTACAAAAGGTGTAATTTGTGACAAATATATTTGTGCTGACAAAAAAGGTGTTTCTAAAAAGCTTACAGCTAAATATTTAGGCACTTATAAAGCGAATAAAGCCTTCTCTCAAGGTGATTTTGATACTTCAGCGTTTACGCTCTCAAACGGTGTGTTCTGTGATACTAAAACAAAACTATGCCATGTCGATCGATACTTTGAGAATGGGCATCGCAGTAAAATTGATAGAAAAATGACAGATAAGCTTTTTAAAAATAAATAATTTTTCTATTGCAGAAATGAGGTAAATATCTCTGATAGATGAGTCTATAAAAGTAAAATTAAATCGCAAAAGACCCCGCTAACTATCGACTAATGGCGGGGTTTTTTATTATTAAGTATTTCTGTAATATCAATTTAATAGTATAGGGTGAAAAAATACTAAATGATCAGGGGTAATAATTAATAAGGGAGGGTTTAGTTTTCGGTAGGATCCTTTCTGATTGGGAAGGAAAAAAGGATCTTTTTATTATTAAGAAAAAACATAATTTTTAGGTGGAATTTAAATAGTGATGTACACAATTAGATATGTTCATCGGAACAACACTTACTATATTGCTTCGAACAATGAAGGAAATTTTATTATTCTTGAGTCACTTGATTCAGAGTTTCGTATGGGCCACCAAATTTCATATGATGGTGAAAAAGTATTTAACCTGACACTAAATGACGAAACGGATGCAGTCATTAAACTTGAGAGTAACGAAAAAGGAGCCTATGAGTACTTACATTCAGTTAAGTAAATAAGCTTTTTTATTCTTAAGTATTTCTGTAAGATCCTTCCGTTGCTTTAAACAACAATAAACCTGAATGATCAGCGCAAAAGTCATAAGGGGAAAGCCTACTTGAAAGAGTAGGCTTTTTTTATTTCTTTATAAAAGCATACTGAGGACTTTATGATCAGGGTAGCTGAGTTATAAAAATTTATTTTTTGCTATGAATGAGCTTAAGTTCCAAATTCTTAAAATCTATAACTTGATTAGAAGAATCAACAAGTTTTAATTTAAGTTCATCATCAGTACTCTTATTAAAAACTTTCACCACATCTTTACCAGCTTCAATAAAATTACCGCCAGACTCAAGCATGGCGAGTAAGACAATATTTAGACTTTTGCCTTTTTTAGTGAGTAAGTATTCTTTACGTTCTCGCTCACCAACTTCTTTATAAATTGATAATTCAAATATTTCTAATTGGATGAGATGCTTTAGACGATTAGATAAAATTTGCTTTGATATGCCTGTATTTTCTAAAAAATCATTAAATTTTGTTACCCCATAGAAGGCTTCTCTTAGCAAGAGGATCGTCCATCTGTCATTCAATATTTCTGTAATTTTGAAGATCCCACATACATCTACTGGAAATTTATGATCTGGAATAATTTGATTTGACATCAGTGGGAGCTCCAATTAGTATGGGTCTATAATTTAGACCTAGCATTAATTCAGGTAGCATTATGCCATTTATAAATATACAAACTATAGAAGGTTTACTAGATAAAGATAGTAAGGCTGAGCTTTTCAAGCGAATTACGGATTTATTTGTAGAAATAGAAGGAAAGGGAAATCCTGCTTTTCGTGAACATGTTTGGATAAGAATTGATGAGCATCCTCCTGAACATTGGCAGTTAGGCAGCTTAAGACCAACAAAGGAAATGATTGAAATAATCACTGCATCAAAGTGATGTTTGTAAAGCCCTATAAATTAGGGCTTTATTTTTATTTAATTACTACAAAAATACAAGATTAGCTAATTTATCGTCTGATTTATCAACTTTTAATCTATTGATAAACATTATTTTCCTTTTCAACCCAAGGGAGTTTTGACAAAATGCAACAAGTCACAATGGTCAATTTGGTTCTTATAAACTTATAGTCTGTTAAGATTGTGCATGATCCCGTTTATTTTTATGTAATTCAAATGTTTGGAAGTAATTTCTAATGGAAACACAATATAAGGTGTTATGTGTCTGTTTAGGAAATATTTGCCGTTCTCCCACGGCTGAAGTGGTTTTTAGACAATATTGTGACGCGCATCAACTCAATGTTATTGTCGATTCAGCTGGAACGAGTAATTATCATCCAAATAAATCGCCTGATCAGCGTAGTCAGTTGCATGCCAAAAAAAGGGGTTATGACCTATCATCTTTACGTGCAAGACAACTTTCAACTCAAGACTTTTTAGAGTTTGATTTGATTTTGGCAATGGATCATCAAAATTTTGAAGATATTCATGACGTGTTGCAAAGAGCCGTTTCCCAATTTGGCGCACATCAAATTCGTGCAAAAGTAGCTTTAATGAGTGAGCATGATCCTGAATACCCACAACAAGCGTTGCCTGATCCTTATTATGGCGGTGCTGATGGTTTTGAACGTGTACTCAATCAATGTGAGTCCAGTAGTTTGGCGTGGGTCAATATTTTAAAAAAACAATTGAATGTTTAAGAATAGGTTTTTCAATACAATGCAAATTCAGAATCAAGTACAGCTTAAGCCATTCAATACTCTAAGTTTAGATGCAACTGTTTCTCACTATACTAAAGTTGGCAGTATTCAAGATATTGAATCAGCTTTAGAGTTTGCTGAGCAGTATCAGTTAAATGTACTTGTATTATCGGGCGGTAGTAATATGTTATTACCGCAGCAGATCAATGCTTTAGTGATTCATCTTGATATTCAGGGAATTGAAGTTTTATCAAACGATGATGATTTTGTGCGGGTTAAAGTTGGCGCAGGCCAAGTCTGGCATGATTTTGTTTTATACAGCACTGAACAGAACTGGTTTGGTTTGCAAAATTTAGCCCTTATTCCAGGTTTAGTTGGTGCTTCACCCGTACAAAACATTGGGGCGTATGGGGTAGAGGTAGGCGAGTTTATTGAGTCAGTACAAGTGTATGACCGTAAATTAAAGCAAACTCAGACAATTTTAGCGGCCGACTGCCATTTCGCTTACCGCCATAGTATTTTTAAAGATGATCCGAACCGTTACATTATCACGCATGTTACTTTTAAATTGCTTAAACAGCCGCACTTAAAACTTAACTACGGCGACTTGAAACAAGCAGTTGGAGACAATCAGACTGCCGAAAATTTACAAAATCAGGTCATCCATATTCGACAAAGTAAACTTCCTGATCCAAAAGAGTATCCTAATGTCGGGAGTTTCTTTAAAAATCCGATTGTTAAACCTCAAGAGTTTGAACGCTTAGTCACACAATTCTCAACAATTCCACATTATCCTCAAGCTAACGGAAACGTTAAAATTGCAGCAGGATGGTTAATTGATCAGGCGGGTTGGAAAGGGAAGCAACTCGATATGGTAGGGATGTTCCATAAACAGGCATTAGTTCTGGTGAATTATGCCAATGCATCTCTAGCTGATGTAAGGAAAACTTATCAGGCTGTACAACATGATGTTGATCAGCTTTTCCATATTATGTTAGAACCAGAGCCTGTGCTTTATAACAGTTTAGGTTTAATTGAAAATCATACGGAATAGTTTTATGCCAAAAGTACACTTAATGGTACGTTTAGTACAAGTAGTCACCGTGCTATTTGTACTATTAGGCTGTTTCGTGGTTTTTTTATATTCGCCATTTTATTCAAAACTTATTGTAGCTGGGCTTAACTATTTTGTACCTGTTGATGTTAATCAAGTCGCTGCTGAGAGCCAGAGACAGGCTGCATTAAGTGAGCATGATAATTTAGAGCCGGGTTCAAATTTATGGATCGCTCGTCAGGCTTATTTAAAACTGACAGAGCAAGCGTTACGTGAAAAAAGAACGTCTGATCTGACCTATATTCAAGAGAATTATAAAGCCTTGCAGCAAATTATTCTTTTAGAAGAAAAGGAGCAGGATTCGGAAGAGCAAGCAGCATCTGTAACGGTTCCTTTAGTCGCTAAAAACTCAGAAATTGATGCCGCAGATGAGGCGAGTAGTCCTGTTGACGAAGCACTTTTTATTAATAGTTCTGAAAATAAAGCGCTTACTGAGCAATATACAGAGTTTTTAGCAAGAAAACCTGTGGTGCCAGAGCACCAGAAAGCTGTTAGTGAACCTGAACAAAAAGTCGAGTATGTGCGTAAAAATCCATTACCTGTACAACCTAAAAAGTTATCAGAGCCTTATGCAATTGTTGTGTTGGGTGGCGGATTAACCTTAGATAAAAATGGTAAGGATATTGTTGTTAATGGCTATACGCGTTTGCGATTAGAAAAAACTTTAGAAGTTGAAAAACAAAATCATCTGCCTATTGTGCTTAGCGGTGTAGAAGCACCTTATATGCAAGCTTGGTTAAAAGAGCGCGGTGTTGATGCAAAGCTATTAGAAAAGCGTAGTATGAATACCTGTGAAAATACCCGTTTTAGCTCTTTATTGCTTCAGAAAAAAGGCGGGGCACCGACAGTCATGTTGGTTACAGATGAATATCATATGCCGCGTACACGCCGACTTTTTGCTTTAAATGGTATAGAAACTATTCCTGTTGTGGCTCCAATGCCAACTCCACTGACACGCTGGCAACCAAGTGTGCAAAATTACGATCATAGCCGCCGTGCAAATTATGAATTACTTGCGACAATTCGTGACATGTTGTTTGGCTCAAGTGATTGTCGAGAGGTTCCTTAATGTCAGATATTCCATTTCTCAATCCTGCCGTATTAAAACAATTAGATTTACCGGTTCCTAATCGTGATCTTACGCCGCAGGTTTTGAGTCCACTTAATTTAAACACATTAGAAGAACCTTCTCGTGATTTGCTGGCCTATCGCAAATTGTATGGTTTACATTTACTTGAATGTGACCATTGGCAAGGCTATGTTCAAATGCCTTTATTCCGTTTGCATGTGCAAGTTTTCAAACCTAAAGTAGAAAAAATACAAGGTACAGTTTGTCTATTGCATGGCTATCTTGAGCATAGCGGTATTTACCAGCCAATTATTCGTGAAATTCTTGAGCAGGGCTTTAGTATCATTACTTATGATTTGCCGGGGCATGGATTAAGTGATGGTTCACCAGCCAGCATTAAAAACTTTGATCATTACCAGCAAGTTTTGATGGCTGTTTATCAATATGTGAAACATGCAGATCAGTTACCTAAACCATGGGTCGGTATTGGTCAAAGTACGGGTGGAGCAATTTGGATGCATCACTTATTAGAATATGCTGAAAAACGCCAAGATCCGATTGTAGATCGTGTACTTTTACTTTCTCCGCTAATTCGCCCCGCAAAAACCGCATGGTGGCATAACCCCGTTGGATTAGGCATTATTCGCCGTATTAAACGTCAAGTGCCAAGGCATTTTAGACGTAATAATCATAATCCTGAATTTTTGCGTTTTATTCGTTTAAAGGATCCTTTGCAACCCCGAATGATGGGCATGGACTGGATTTTGGCCATGTCAAAATGGATGCAAGAAATGGAAGAGCGACCTGCTTGCCGTATCCCAGTCTGGCTTGCACAAGGTGCTCTCGATCAGACGGTTGATTGGCGTTACAACATTGAATTTATTCGTCGTAAATTTAGGCTCCAAACGTTGTTAATGCTTGAAGAAGGCTCTCATCAATTAATTAATGAACGTGCAGATATACGTGCGGCATTAACAGGATTGATTCCAGCCTTTTTGCATGCAAAGCCAAAACATTTTTATTATTAGAAAAATAATGCATCTATCCAAAATTCTAGATAGATGCATTATTTAATCTTTGTAGTTTATTTTGAATTTTGATAAAGCTGCATAAAGTTTTTATAAACCGAAGACTGCTTTTGTGGACTATACATATTGCGCTCGATTGTTCCTTTATCTGTTTTGATTAAAACATTCACATTTTGAGCATTTTTAAATTCTTGTAGGAATTGACTTGGAATAACAAAGTAAGTGGTTGAATGTTTAGGTACTAATCGGCTCACATTTGTCTTTTCAGTGGCTTGAGCTGGTTCGTAACTGAATCGTTTACCATCAATATCAAAGGTCAAAGCGTTAATATCATAAAAGTTATAACTACTACTTAAATGAACATCTACACGAAGCTGATTTTTTTGATTTTCGTTCCATTTAACCAATAAGCTTGGGCATAGTTCAGTTGGTGAGCAGTTTAGTTGACCAGCTGTCTTTACCTCTTTAGGAGCTGGTGTACTAACCTGTGTGGTGCTACACGCTGCAGTAAGTAGACATGAACCCAATAAGAGTAGAGATTTCTTCATCATATAAATTCCAAGATCGTATGTTTAATATTATTTATGTTAAGAGTAATAAATTTTGACATAAATTAACGCGTAGTTGGACCTAAAAATACAAATGGTTTTGCAATTTTAAAGGAAGAGGTGGCATCACCTGCATAGATATGGCTTTGATCAGGTCCTAAATCCAGTCTACGAGTTTTACCATCTTTAAAGTTAATCTTTTTTAAGTCAACCCAAAATACATTTGGTGAGAGAGCGGATTCAAAAAAGTAGAGCATCTGTTTGTGGTCGGCAACAGTTCGCCAGCGAGTCGAAGAGATATTAGGTTCTTCTTGAGTATTTAGCCCATAGGGAACAGATGCATTGCGAATCACACTAAATACAGAGGCTTGTGCTTGTTTTGTATTATCATTTTTAGGAATAGCGTTAATATAAAATGATGCACGTGCAAAGCGATCAGATGCTCTATTCGTACCGGGAAGCATAATCGTTCCGCCAATTTGCTTCCAATATTCAACAAGTGCAAGTTGTTTATCGAAAGTAGGTGAATTGGTCATGACTTGATAGCTTCGGCTATGGTGAATCACTTGTTTTCCACCAATATATTCGATAATTGCGCTATCACCTGTTTTATCAGAAATAGATAAATGTAAGGTGGTGAGCCGTGTTTCACCGGGAACATTGTCGGTAATAATAGTGTAGGGTTCTTTTTCTAAGGCCTTAACGGCTTCATCTACAGTTGCAAAATTATCGAGTACATATTGAGCCCATGCTGCAATACTTAATAAAGGCTTATCTGTCTTTTTTGCATCTGGGTATTCAGACTCTACTAACCATAAAATATTAGCAACCAAACCTGCTTCATTCATTCCATCTGTTGTGGAAACTTCATAACCTGTAGCAATTACACTTCCATATTTCGACGTCCATTTTATTGAATTGGGACCAGCGCTACCGTCACGGCTAACCCCGCTTGGCATAATCCATAAGTTGGTACCTGTATCAACCTTCCAGTCCATTGAGCGAGCAGTAATAATATGTTGATTATTACCTAAATATACGGCACGTGTACAAGCAACAGCATAGCTACTTAAGCCTACAGCGATTGCAACAAAAGAAGAGATGAATGTTTTTTTCAACATGATGAGGTACCTTCTTGTTATAAGCATTAAAAAATTTTTATTAAATAAAATTAAAATGTGTACGTTATTTATACTTTTATATTAGGTGAAAAATCTATTAAATACAAATTAAAAGGGGAGTGAAATTTAAGCAAAAATCACATATTAGGTTTAAATATGGAAGAGCATCACACTATAAAGGTGATGCTCAACTTATAAAAATTAATATAAATTAAAAATGATTGGCATCAGCCATATTCCACATTCGATAGTAGAAATTATCATCGTCATTATTAAGTTCAGATTGTAAAAGTTCACCTTCTTTCAAGAAAAAATGCAACTGAGCATAGTTCTTAATTTCACGGTCATTTACTCGCTGAGCCAAATGATGAGCTTTAATATCAGAAGGATGGCGTAAACCCGCAGCAGCGATCATTTCTGATAATGCATGCAAGGTATTTTTATGAAAATTAAATACTCGTTCTGATTTAGTCGGTACATCAATTGCTTTTTGACGATCTTTGTCTTGAGTCGCTACACCTACAGGGCATTGGTTGGTGTGGCAGCTTTGTGCCTGAATACACCCAACTGCAAACATGAAACCACGTGCTGAATTAACCCAGTCTGCACCGAGTGCAAAAGTGCTAGCGATATCAAAAGCACTAATGATTTTACCACTTGCGCCAATTTTAACTTGATCTCTTAGTCCTGCACCGACAAGAGTATTATGGACAAAGCGTAAGCCCTCTCGTAATGGGGTACCAATATTGTCACTAAACTCAATTGGTGCTGCACCAGTACCACCTTCGGAACCATCTACAACAATAAAGTCAGGAACAATTTTTGTTTCAAGCATTGCTTTAACAATACTCATGAATTGCCAAGGTTGGCCAATACACAGTTTAAAACCAACTGGCTTGCCGCTAGATAATGTTCGCAGCTTCTGTAAGAAATGCATCATTTCAATTGGGGTAGAAAAACTAGAATGCTTAGCAGGAGAAATACAATCATGATCGCGTGAAACGCCACGGATTTGAGCAATTTCTTCGGTAATTTTATGCTTAGGTAAGATACCGCCATGGCCCGGTTTTGCACCTTGTGAAAGCTTTAATTCGATCATTTTGATCTGTGGCAATTGAGATTGTTTAGCAAATTTTTGCTCGTCAAATTTTCCATCTAGGGTACGGCAACCAAAATAACCACTGGCAATTTGCCAAACAATATCTCCACCATTTTCGAGATGATAAGGGCTTAAGCTACCTTCACCAGTATCGTGATAAAACCCACCTAATTGCGCTCCTTTATTGAGTGCTCGAATTGCATTGGCACTTAAACTACCAAAGCTCATGGCAGAGATATTCATAATGGATGCGCTATAGGGTTGAAGGCATTGCGCATTACCCACCTGAATGCGGAAGCTTTTTGGATCAGCTGGTGGGCAAGGGCTTATTGAGTGGACAATAAAGCGGTAATTCTCTTGATAGACATCAATAATTGAGCCAAAAGGTTTATCTGCATTTTCGTTTTTAGCACGTTGATAAACTAAGCTTCGTTGCATGCGAGAAAAAGGTAGAGCATCTTGATCCGCTTCAATAAAGTATTGACGAATTTCGGGGCGTATATCTTCAAACAAAAAACGAAAATGTCCCATAATTGGGTAGTTTCTTAAAATAGAATGTTTATTTTGTAAAACATCATAGAGGCCTAATAGGCTTAAAGCGCCTGTAACTACCCATAAACCATTAAGGAGAGTATCAGAAATAAAATAATAGATACTATGAGGGGTATAGACGGTTCGAAACCATGTGATGCTGAGCGCAGTAAAAATACATAAAAACCAGAGAGAATGGCGTGAAAAGAATGTATTGAGAAATTTATGTCGAATGATTTGTGCTGGACTCGCCATATTGGAACAAATTCCTAATGTTTTACTGATACATACCTTGCCAAGAAGGAACTAAAACCACAAGTATGGAATTGTTAGCTTAAGGACGGTATAACAAAATCCAAAGATTATTGGGTTTGATTTTTCATTTAATTTTTAGAAATAGTTGAGCTAGCAATACATACTTTTTAGTAGTGAAGACCTGCCACTAGTCATTGAAATCTCAAAAAAATTATAAAGATGTGATAAAACACTTAGATTTCTTATTCATAAAGTATTATTTTCTTATTCATTTAAAATATATAGAATAATCAGGTGCTTACTTTTTATTCTTATTTTTTTGACCAAACTTTAAAAAAATATAAAATATGAATGTTGATGGTAAATTTTAACTAATGAAAAATTAAAATTTTTTAGAGAAACTAATAAAAATATAAATGAAATTATCGAAACTTAATAAAAAGAGTGGGGCCAACCATAAAAATTTTTATAATTGAGAAATCAATCAAAATTTTGATTATTAATTGATATTTGGAATGAAACAAATATTAGTGTTTTTGTTGTTTTTTTGTATTATGCGCAACTAGTAGAGTAAAAAAATAACGCTTTGAAAAAACAGTCAGAAGAACTAGTGATTGTGATGGGGAAGGCTAATTTTTACATCTATTAATTTTATTGGCGTAATGTAAAAAGGTTTTTAACCATGAATAAGTCTCTCATTTGTTTATCAGCAATTGCTATGGGTTTAACGTCTATCAATGTTGCAAATGCAGCTAACGCAACCGGTACACTAACTGTTAAAGCAACGATTACAAACAGTTGTGTTCTCAACACTTCTGCAACAGGTACTACGTCAAATGCAATTTTAGACTTTGGTACGTTAAGTTCGCTTGCAAGCAACGTAGATGCAGACACCACAACAACAGGTGGTACTGCAATTAAAGTGTTATGTAACAACACTGTGCCATGGACTTTGGCTTTTGACGCAGGGAAAAATGCTCAATCGACACAACGTCGTATGATTGGTGGGGCGGCTAGCAACGAATACATTCCTTACAACCTTTTCTCAGATACTAACCGTGCAACAGCAATTGGTATTGCAACAACTGCATATAGCGGTACTGGTACTGGTGCAGCACAAACAGTTAACGTCTATGGTCGTATTCCTGCTGGCTCAACTTTACCAAGTGCAGGTAGCTATGTTGACACTGTGACTGTAACAGTGACTTATTAATTTTTAATAAGTTTTATTGCGTCATCGCTAGCTCTTTTTAAAGGAGCTAGCTCAATTTGAGAAAAGTAGTTCTGGGCAAATCATGAAAAAAAATATCTTTGTTGTGACAAGTTTATTATTATTTTTGCCTAGTATGCTAAATGCAGCATCAATCCGCCTTTCACCTGTTAGTGTTGAAATATTGAGTGATCAGGCTGCCTCTTCCATTAGTTTATATAATCAGTCAAATGAAAGCGCTGATTTGCAGGTGCGTGTATTTGAATGGAGACAAAATGCTGGTCAAGATCAGTTAATCCCTACGGATGAGATTGTAATTAGTCCACCATTTTTAAAACTACAGCCTAGTGACTCTTATAACTTACGTGTAGTTAGAATTAACCCAGAACTTATTTCTGGTGAAAAAACTTATCGTATTATTATTGATGAGTTACCAAAACCAATTGATAGTCGTAAAGCTGATCAAGGGGTTAACGTACTACTACGTTCGTCATTACCTGTATTTGTAGTGAATAAAGATGCGATTACTAAACTGAATTGGTCAATACAACAAGAACAAAATAACGCTTATCTCACCATAAGTAATGTTGGTAATCGACATGCGCTTTTAAATAACTTAATACTTGTGGATACAACAGCAAATAAAAGCTATACCATTAAAGTAAATACCGTGAATGGTTATATTCTTGCTGGGAAAGCGAGAAATTTTAATATTAGTCCTGATTTTAAATTTCAAGCAGGTCATAAATATAATATTTTATTAAATATTAACGGTAAGCAAACATCTCTTTAAAGAGGCACATATGAAATATATCGTAAGTGCCTTATGTGTTATGTACTTGCCGATTCATGCCGCTGCTGAATCATTACAAGATAGTACCAATGCTGTCTTACCAAGTATTCCCGAAGTTCCGAATTCTGCTCATCAGGCATTTGGTTCTGATCAGGGATATGTACAGCTATTTTTAAATATTTCTGTTAATTCAAATGTTTCTAAAGATTTAATATCGGTACGGCAGGATCAAGATAGAAAATTATATATCCGCTCTCGTGATTTAAAAACTTTAAGACTAAAAATGGGTGAACATATCCCAGATAATCAGTGGGTGTGTATTAATGATCTAAACGGAATCCAGTTTAAATATCTCGAAAATGAGCAATCTCTAAACTTAAAAGTTCCGCCGAACATGTTAACGGGTTACTCAGTTGACTTAAATGGCCAGCAGATCACTAGCCCGAATTTGCTAAAGATGAAACCCTTAAACGCGGCTATTCTGAATTACAGCCTGTATAACACCATAACCAATGATGAGAATGTTTTCTCAGGTACGGCAGAAGGGATCTTTAACAGCGCAATCGGTAACTTTTCTTCAGGCGTTTTATATAACGGTAGTAATGAAAATAGTTATAGCCATGAAAAGTGGGTACGACTGGAAAGTAAGTGGCAATATGTCGACCCTGAAAAGATCAGGATATATACCCTAGGGGATTTTATTTCTAATAGCCCAGACTGGGGCAGTAGTGTCCGTCTTGCCGGTTTTCAGTGGTCGAGTGCTTATAGTCAACGCGGTGATATTGTCACTTCGGCACTCCCGCAATTCTCAGGCTCGGCAGCACTGCCTTCAACGCTAGATTTATATGTCAATCAGCAAAAGATTTATTCGGGGTTAGTGCCATCAGGTCCATTTGATATTAAACAGCTCCCGTTTATTTCGGGAAATGAAGTCACACTGGTGACTACCGATGCAACGGGACAGCAGAGCATTACCAAAAAGCCGTACTATTTTTCATCGAAGATTCTGGCAAAAGGCATAAATGAGTTTTCAGTAGATGTGGGTATGCCACGCTACAACTATGGGCTTTATTCAAATGATTATGATGATGTCACTTTTGCCTCAGGTGCGATCCGATATGGCTACAACAATTCACTGACCTTAAGTGGCGGTGCAGAGGCTTCAACAGATGGTCTGTCGAATCTCGGCACAGGATTTGCCAAGAATGTTTTGGGTATTGGCGTGATCAATGCTGACATTGCAGCGAGCCAATATAAAGATGAAAACGGCTATTCTGCCTTGCTGGGTTTAGAAGGACGCATCAGTAAAAATATTTCATTTAACACCAGTTACCGCAAAGTATTTGATAACTATTTTGACCTTGCCCGTGTATCTCAAGTGAGATATTTAAAAGATAACCAGATCAATGCCGAGTCACAGAACTACCTGAACTACAGCGCATTGGCAGATGAGATTTTCAGGGCAGGGATTAACTATAACTTTTATGCAGGCTATGGGGTTTATCTGGGTTATAACCAGATTAAATATAGTGACAACTCTTACAAGTTACTGTCTAGCAATTTAAGTGGAAGTCTGGACAAGAACTGGGGCTTTTATGCGTCAGCTTATAAAGATTATGAAAACCATAAGGACTATGGCATTTATTTTGCGCTGCGATATACCCCGTCCAGTAGAGTGAATGCGATCACGAGTGTATCTAGTGACAGCGGTAGCCTACGGTACCGCCAAGAAATATTCGGTTTGTCAGAACCCCAAATTGGTTCATTTGGCTGGGGTGGCTATGTTGAGCGAGATCAGGATGCAAAAGAAAACAATGCATCGGTCTATGCATCTTACCGAGCACGAGCAGCTTACCTGACGGGACGTTATAACCGATTTGGCGACAACGATCAGGTTGCACTTTCGGCGACAGGATCATTGGTTGCGGCGGCGGGACGTATCTTTGCGGCCAATGAAATTGGAGAGGGCTATGCGGTTGTAACTAATGCCGGGCCACAAAGCCAAATT
>NZ_JAKTIG010000065.1:0-146767 GCF_027855145.1 Acinetobacter sp. AOR18_HL | reverse complement strand
TACGCATGGTCACTGGCTTTGTACAAAGCCTGATTAAACTTTGCGGATTAGATTGGACAGCGCCAGACTATACGACGCTTTGCAGAAGACAAAAACATATTGATATTGCGATTAGCTACCAAAAAAGTAGCAATGGTCTACATCTACTCGTAGATTCAACTGGTTTAAAGTTTTTGGGCGAAGGTGAATGGAAACGGAAGAAACATCAGCCTGAATATCGTCGACAATGGCGTAAGCTTCACATTGGTATAGATGCTGAAACGCTGCAAATACGTGCAGTTCAGCTCACAACGAACAATATCAGTGATTCACAGGTGCTCGGTGATTTACTTGGTCAAATACCACTTGATGAGCGAGTAGATTCTGTCTATACCGATGGAGCCTATGACACTAAATGCTGCAGACGAGTGATCTCAGATCGTCAAGCATATGCGGTGATTCCGCCAAGAAAAAATGCGAAACCGTGGAAAGATACAAAAGTTCATTCGCAAGAGAGAAATGAATTACTAAAAACAGTTAAGCGTCTAGGAAGAGCCCTTTGGAAAAAGTGGTCTGGTTATCATCGGCGAAGTTTGGTCGAAACCAAGATGCATTGCATCAAATTATTAGGCGATAAACTCTACTCAAGGAATTTTGACAGCCAAGTGAATGAGATCCATGCACGTGTAGCCGTATTAAATAAATTTACAGAATTAGGCAGACCTCATACCCAAGTTGTAACCTAAATTTTAGCAACTTAGGAAAACTTTACCTTCAAAGGCTTTATGCAACAAAGCCAATACAATATGAAAATTACTTAAGCAAACCTTTAAGTTTGGTGGTTTTCTTAAGTTTAATTATAAGAATTAATGAGTTTAAAATGCTTGTGATCCAAGGGGTGGTGGTAATTCTGAGTATTTAAATCAACTATTAATTTTTTAATAATGGTTAAAATTTATTTACAATAATATAAAGAATATTTTATGAAATTAAAGCGTCTTGCTTATATCTAATCTTGAAAAAAAGTTTTTAGTTTATTGATATTTAAGTGATTAATTTTTAATTGTTAGGCTGGTCCTAATTTTTATATAAATTAAAAAACAATCTACTTAAAATTAATTTTTTGATAATTGTGTCGCATAAATTAATTTTTAATATATTTGGAATACATTTAAATAAATCTTCATAATAATACTTATTTTAAAGAAAAACATAAAATCAACTTGAACCGTGTTCATTTTTAAATAAAAAGCTTCTGGTTATCGAAGCTTGATATTTAAAAATATTTATTACCTTGAAAATAGTGGCTTATAGTGATTTAAAACTTTGGAATTACTGTTTCGAAGTTAACATTTTTAAGTAAAGATCTGCTCGCTGTGCATGACCAAAGCACCAATCTTCAGCACTGTTTTGCCCAATCACAAACATGACATCTTGCTCTGGAATATTAAGTTCCTGGTGGAGTTGTGCTGTCCCATGCTGCATTAAATCTGATTTTTGCTGAGCTGTTCTGGGTTTACCGGAAGTAATGTACAGCAGCATAAATTTTTCAGAGCGGGGGAGATGTTAAGCAATAGTGAGAGTCTAGTCATTTTACGCTCTCAGCTACTTGGGTGAAAAAGTGTGCTATTTGAGCATAAGTTTTTGACTTTATAAAACTATTTTGATTTGATCACCGAATACGTACAGATTATTTAGTAGTTTCAACAATATATTGAACAGTAGTCATGGTAATTTACATTGTCTGATATAGCTTTTAGATTGATTTATATTTTAATTTATCTTAGTAATAAAAAGAGCTTTGTGTGACACAGTAAAATGATAAACCTTAGAGTATAACTATGAAGCTTAAAGAATTAGCAGGTTGTGAGGAATGCGATACTGTCTATCGTAGAACCCCGCTTGCTTATGGAAAAAGAGCTTATTGCTTATGCTGCGGTGCTGAACTCTATCGGCACACCAAACCTTTTTCGACACTGTTGGCTTTAATCTTAACGGCATTAATTGTATTTATTATTGCCAATAGCTTTCCTATTGTAAAAATTGAATTGCAGGGCAACATCTCTGAAACCACCTTACTGGGTGCGGTCTGGGTGATGTTTCATTATGATCGGGCTTTTGTTGGCATTCTTATTTTAATCACCACTTTTATTGTGCCACTTTCCTATCTTTTATTACTCTCCTATGTGTTGGGCACAGTAAGCGTATTGAAGAAAAGACCCACATTTTTAGTATTTGCCTTACGTACACTTTATTTTATGAGAGTGTGGGGAATGGTTGAGGTCTTCTTAATTGGAATCTTGGTCACGCTTGTGAAGTTAATGGGAATGGTGTTGGTGATTCCCGAGATTGCGTTATGGGCATTTGCGATTTTAAGTGTATTGTTGGTCTATATTACTTCCATAAAGGTGAGTGATATATGGAACGAAATTGATAGGTCACTGCCATGAAAACGATAAAAAATGTGACCCAAACACAAATCTCGCAGCAAGGGTCAATGCTTAAGCAATATCCAAGAGCCAAAGATCTCTCATTAATTGTGTGTCATTGCTGTGGGGTTGTAAATTCTGCTCAAAATGAAAAGAGACGACTCAACCAAAGCCATCAGGTGTTACGTTGTATTCGTTGTAATAGCGTGCTGCACTCACGTAAACCAGCGAGTTTAAACCGTACCTTTGCTTTAGTGGTGGCTGCGACCATTCTCTATATTCCAGCCAATGTACTTCCAATGACGGTGACTGACTCACTGTTGGGTAGCCAGCAAGATACCATCATGAGTGGGGTCATTTACTTTTGGCAAAGTGGAGACTATCTGGTTTCAGTGGTCATTTTCATGGCCAGTATTTTTATTCCCATGCTAAAGCTACTGATTTTGTATTTTTTATTGGTGGCAGTATATCTGCAACAATCGTCAGCTTGGAAGTTTTTACCTGAGCAATGCGTTAAATTATATCGAGTTGTCGAGTTTATCGGCCGTTGGTCAATGATTGATGTATTTGTGGTGGCACTCTTAACAGCGCTTATTCAGATTCAATCGCTTGCTACGATTTTAGCAGGGCCGGGTTCGATCGCTTTTGGTGCAGTTGTAGTGTTAACCATGTTTGCATCTTTAAGTTTTGACCCACGACTTATTTGGGATAACTTCTACGCATCTCAAAATACAAATAAACCTTCTACTTTTGCCTCAAATAAAACCAAGATTATTCAGGCTGAACACCCGCCGTTGAATAATGATTCCATTAATCCCAGTCAATAAAAGAACAATGAGTATGTCTGAAAATGAAATAACCCCTGGTAACTCAGATCGTCGTGATCCAGATGTTGAACTGGATAGCGTGAATGATTTGCCAGAACCCCAAGAAAAGAAAAGTCGGTGGAAGCCTCTTTTAATTTGGCTCATTCCATTGGTTGCTCTTTTAATCGCGCTTTCATTAGCGATAAAAGCGCTCTTGTCTCACGGCCCGACCATTGACGTGTCTTTTAGAACGGCTGAGGGATTGGTCGCGGGTAAAACAACGGTCCGTTATAAACAGGTGGATATTGGTGTAGTACGCCAGATTGATCTTTCAGAAGACCGTTCACACGTGATTGCCAGAATTGATTTGCGTAAAGATGCCAGTAACTTTGCCGCAAAAGATTCACGGTTTTGGGTTGTGCGACCACGTATTGGGACGAGTGGGGTTTCAGGAATAGACACATTATTGTCAGGTTCATATATTGAAGTGGATGGTGGCAAGTCGGAAGAGAAAAAGCTTGAATTTACTGGCTTAGAAATACCGCCAGTGATTACTTCCGATGTGCCGGGCAAAGAATTTTTCTTAAATGCAGATGATTTGGGGTCTTTAGATGTCGGTTCCCCAATTTATTATCGTCGAATTAATGTGGGGCAAATTACAGCCTATAAGTTATCTGATGATGGTAAAACTGTAGAGCTGCAAACTTTTATCCGTGCACCATATGACAAGTTTGTCACCACCGATGCACGTTTTTGGCAAGCGAGTGGGATCGATGTGAGCTTAAATGCTTCAGGATTTAGTTTAGATACTCAATCGCTGGCAAGTATTGTCGCGGGCGGTATTGCTTTTGGAATCCCTGAAAGCTCGCGTGCTACTACAGCGGCAAATCATAGTCGCTTTAATCTGTGGGACTCGAAATCTGAGGCATTAAAAGAACCTGACGGGCAACCTCGTGGTGTGATTATGTACTTTGATCATTCATTACGTGGACTGTCTGTTGGCGCACCAATTGATTTCATGGGTATTGAAATTGGTAATGTTAAATCGATTAATGCAGAGTTTTATAACAACTATAAGCAGATTCGTATGCGTGTTGAGGCGGTTATTTATCCTTCACGTGTTGAAAATGGTCAAGCACTCAATCCAAACAGCAATATTTTCAAAGATTTTGTTGAACATGGATGGCGTGCTCAAATGAGAACAGGCAACCTTCTCACGGGTCAAAACTATATTGCCCTAGATAAGTTCCCTAAAGCTAAACCAGCCACATTACAAATTTTGAGTGATGACCGTGTAGTGATTCCAACTACACCAACTGAATTGAGTGGCTTACAAGCACAAGTTTCTCAGATTGCTGACAAGTTAACTAAATTCCCGTTAGTTGAGATTGGGCAAGATGTACGTAAAACGCTCAACAATATGAACACAGCCATTGAGTCTACCGACAAACTGGTTAAACAGTTAGATGGAAAAGTTGCACCTGGTTTACAAGCAACCTTAGACGATGTTCGTAAAACTGTAAGATCGTCAGAGTCTATTTTGTCGAGCGATGCGCCATTACAACAAGACGTACGTAAAGCATTGCAGCAAATGACACGTGCAGCTGCTTCATTACAGTTAATGGCAGACTATATTGAGCAACATCCTGAATCAATTATTCGTGGTAAGACACCAGAGACCGATGATGAAAAATAAAAACACTCTATCTTTTCAACATCCTAAAGCAGCCAAATGGCTGCTTGGGAGCGGCCTGTTTTTAACGGCTGTTGCCATGACGGCATGTTCGAGTTCACCAACGCCAAATTATTATACGATGTCCCCTAAAATTACTGCGGCTACAAAATCAACTGTGCAGGTGATTGAGGTATTACCCGTAGGGATTCCAGACCGATTGGACCGTGCGCCTTTGGTACTTCAAGACAGTAGTGGTAAGTCTACGGTGTTAAACAATGAACGCTGGACATCGACCATGGGTACGCAATTACGCGATACCTTGTCGGCGGGTTTACAGCAAAAATTAGGGGCAATTGACAGTTATAGCAGTGGGCTAGCTGGAAACAATCAGCCTTTATATCGAGTTTCTACAGACTTTTCTCATTTTGATATTGTAGATAAAAGCTATATTAATATTGCGGTGTCTTGGGTAGTGAAGCGTCAAATACCGCCCACTCAATTAGAGTCAAATAATGCAAAAGTCATCACGAATGCAGGATCTCAGCTCAATTGTCGAATTGCTTTTAGGCAACCGATTGATCAAAAAGCTAAAAAGATGGAAGGTATTGTGAATGCTTCAAGTGAAGCGATGACCCAAATTATTAATACGGTTTCTTCTTCAATTGTGGCGCTAGATTCAAACAAAAAATTGGTTATTAGCAATGGTGTTTGTTCGTAGTTAAGAATTTTGAAATCACTTCAAATTAAAGCTCCTTACATTTAAGGAGCTTTTTTTAGTTAAAAGCACGTGAGGAAAAAATTACTCAATGTGAGTGTTTTAAATCCCATCCTTTTTCAATACAGATTTGATCAAATGATCTTGCAAGATCGGCTAGGGTAGTGTCTTTTAAACGCTGAATTAAAATCGCCTGTGCAGCTTGAATACTTGAATCTAGAGCTGCATTGACAACTTGTTCTACAGCACATTCCGGATTTTTTCTTTCATTGCCCATTGCAAAAATTGTTGGTTCACCAACAGCATTATAAATATCAAGAAGCGTAATTTTTTCGATATCTCCTATTAAGTGCCAACCACCACCAGGTCCTTTTTCTGACTGTACGAAGTTAGCCTGTTTTAATCCAACCATGGTACGACGGATAACTACAGGATTAGTTGATAGCATTTTTGCAATTTCTTCAGAAGTAAAACTGCGATTTTGCCTCGCCATATGTAAAAGCACATGAAGTATTCGGGAAAGTTTATTGTTGGTACGCATAAGCACAAAAAACAGCGCGATTAATAGAATATATAAAATGTAACATGAAAAGTTGCAAATTAAAATAAAAAGCATTAATGTAACTTCATAAGTTACTTATTAAGGGTGGACAAAATGCTGTACGACGTTGCGATTATTGGCGGCAGTTATGCGGGTTTATCGGCAGCAATGCCGTTAGCCCGTGCACGTAGAAACATTGCGATAATTGATGCAGGGCAAAGAAGAAATCGTTTTGCTGAAAATTCTCATGGATTCCTTACACAAGATGGAACTCAAGCTAGTGAAATTATTGAAATTGCAAAAAAACAATTAGAAGCATATAGCACTGTTCACTGGCAAAATGGAGGAGTTAAAAAAATCGCAAAAATAGATGAAGGCTTTTGTATTTGTATTGATGGGGTGTATTCCATTCAAACTAAAAAAATTATTATTGCGGCAGGAGTGACCGACCAGTTGCCCGAAATACCGGGTTTAGCTGAAAGATGGGGAAAAACAGTTTTTCACTGTCCATATTGTCATGGATATGAATTAGAACAAGGAAAATCGGTATCTTGGCCACTTCAGAACACAGCTTACAATTGGCAATGATGCTACCTGATTGGGGCCCAACCACGCTTTTACTTAATGGAAATGATCAACTCATTCATACAGAATGGCATACTTCCTTACAAAAACGTGGAGTGATTGTAGAGCCATGTCTTATTCAGGAAATCAGAGGTGAGGCAGAGATTGTGTTTACCGATGGAAAGGTTATTGCTCTGGATGGACTGTTTATTCCAACACGTACATATATTACTCAACCTTGGCTGGCCGAGCTTGGATGTGAAGTCGAAGACACGCCGTTTGGACAAATAATCAAAACAAACGCGACAAAAGACACCACGGTAAAAGGGGTTTTTGCTTGCGGTGATATTGCACGTTTAGGTGGTTCGGTACCATTCGCAGTTGCAGATGGAATGATGGCAGGGGTAAGCGCTCACCGTTCGCTTATTCTTAATGGTTCATCGTAAATTAGGAAAACTGCATTCTACTAAGATCATTACGAATGTAGGGTCTCAGTTGAATTGTAGAAATTGCTTTTAACCAACCCCTTTATTTGTGTAACAGATAAAGGGGTTTTTTATTTTAATTGCCTCGATAGGTTGAGTAACCGTAAGGGCTAAGTAGTAACGGAATATGATAGTGATTTACGCTTCCATCGACTTTAAAAATTACAGGAACCTCGGCAAAAAAAGTTTGTTGTTTGTTCTTTTTAAACCAGTCTTCAGTTTTAAAAGTAACTTTATAAACACCTTGCTCTAGTTTTTTATTTTCTGGATAGAGGGCAGTAATACGACCATTTGAATCGGTTACTTGCTGGTTGAGTTTAACCCACTGGTTATTGGTGTTTTTCTCTAAAACGACTTCAACCTGAGAAGAGGGTAAACCCGTTTCTAGATTTAACACATGCACACTTAGCGGATTAGTTTGTGCAAATGTAGCGGCAGCAATAAATAACGAAGATAAAGCAATAAATGATTTAGTCATGGTGAACTCCTTATGAATGAAAAACGGTTTCAATGGCTTTGCTTGCGCATTGATTGTCATTTTGTGCGCCGCCAGCACCTGCAACCCCAATCGCTCCGATTACTTGCTTCTCAAAACGAACAGGTATGCCGCCGCCTAACAAAAGTAAATTTGCTACCGTGGTTAAATTTTTTGCATCGGGGTTTTGGTTACTGTTTTGGCTTAAAACTAAGGTCGATGTTTTGGTAGATAACGCGGTATAGGCCTTTTTCTCGGCAGCCATTAAGTTATGCGGGCCCACCAACTCATGCCGTTCGGCAGTTAATGGATTACCACCGCGATCTACAACAACAACCGCAATGTTTTGATTTAATTTTTTGCATACCTCTTTTGCACTGTCGGCTAGCAGATGGGCAGTTTGAAGATCTAACGAATAAACTTGATTCAAAGCAGGGGGCTGTGCAAAAGTACTATTACCGAATAGCACGGCTGCTAACATCAGCCAGTTCAATTTTTTCATGATGATTGCCTCTATGTCGCTTTGAAAATCTTAAACAAATTGCTTAATTTCAAGCATGACAATCACATTACAAAGTTGTCATCTTTCAAATGAGTCTCTACAAAATGCGTATCCTTATTATTGAAGACGAGATCAAGATCGCCACTTATTTGGTCAAAGGATTAAAAGAGTCTGGATATCAAGCGGAGTGTGTTTACTTAGGGCTGCAAGGTTTGGAAATGCTAAAGAGAGATAAATATGACTTGCTTATTCTTGATGTCATGCTGCCAGACATAGACGGCTGGAGCGTATTACAAGTCCTACGCCAGTTTTCAAAAATTCCGGTGATTTTTTTAACGGCAAAAGATCAGGTCGTAGATAGAGTGAAAGGGTTAGAGTTGGGCGCAGATGATTACTTGGCTAAACCTTTTTCCTATATTGAACTGTTGGCACGCATTAAAAGTCTGTTAAGACGACAGCAATATCTGCAAGAAAATGAGTTGTCTATTAGTGATTTAAAGATGGATGTGGTCAGTCATAAAGTATGGCGTAACGGAAACTTAATTGAGCTGAGCAAAACCGAATTTAATTTGTTGCGCTATCTATTGCTCAACAAAGAGCAAATTGTGACACGCAGACAAATTGGTTCAGAGGTTTGGAATATTAACTTTGATACCGATACCAACTTTATTGACGTTGCGGTACGCCGTTTACGAAGCAAAATTGATGAAGGATATGAATTAAAACTCATTCATACCATACGTGGCTTGGGCTATAAAATTTCGGTTAGCTTATGAACTTTAAATTTCTACGTTCTCTTGAAGTCCGTATTACATTACTGGTCACGCTTTGTTCTGCCTTAATTTTATGTTCAGTCGGCTTTATGACCTATTTAGGCATTAATCAAATTTTATTGAAGCAGCAAGATAAAGCTTTAGCAGACAGAATTAATCGTTTGGAAATTTTGCTGCAAGATAGCGAAAATGTAGAGCAAATTATTGCGCGTCCTAAGCTGTATCAAAACATGCTCGGTAACCAAGACAACTTGTTTCTGCTCATCCATAAAGACAAAACTTTAATTAATATCAATCCGCTCCATATTCAGTTACCTGAACTTGCACAGCGTGACAGTCTTCAATTTCAAGATTTAGCCAATAACTCATATCCAACGCGTATTGCTTGGAAAACCATAAAAATTAATAACGAGCCTTATCTACTGATTGCAGGTAAACAGTGGTCGGAACGCATCAACATTCTTTTACCTTTTCAAGAAAGTCTCTTGATGTATGTGGTTGGGGGCGTGTTTGCAATTTTTGTACTTTGCATTTTAGTGTGTCATTTAGGTTTAAGGTCGCTACAACAGCTTCGTAAGCAAACTCATTCTATTAACGTAAATCAGCTCCAGAAAAGATTAAACCTATCAAATTCACCATTAGAAGTTGAGCTACTTTCAAAAGATATAAATCACATGCTTGAGCGTATTGAAAAAAGCTATACACAGCTCAACCGTTTTTCTGAAGATATCGCTCATGAGTTCCGAACACCTTTAAATAATTTGATTGGGCAAACCGAGATTGCTTTAACTGGTGAACGCTCGGTTGAGCAATATGAAGATTTACTGGTTTCTCATTTAGACGATTACCATAGATTAAAACGCATGATTGACAGCATGCTTTTCTTAGCAAGAGCCGATCAGAAAATGGTTCTTGTAAACAAACAAGAAATAAATCTCCAAGATGTTATGGATATGCTAAACCAGATTTTTGAATATCAGGCCGAGGAACAAGACTGTCATTTTAGTTTTAACTTAGAAGCTAAAACGTTATTTGCAGATCCTGAGCTTTTTCAAAGAGCCGTTTATAACCTTGTTTTAAATGCGTTGGTTCACGGTGGTGACAAGCGAACTATTTATATCACGACTAAACATAAGATGATTGAACATAGGCAATGGGTCAGCCTGACTGTGGTAACGGGAGGTGTTTCAATTGCAGATCATCAACTTGAGCATCTTTTTGAAAGATTCTACCAATGCCACTCAAGTCGAAGTGATGAGAATCAAACAGGTGGATTAGGCTTATCGATTGTTGCTTCAATTATGGATCTACATCATGGCCTCTATCGAGTTTATAACACGGTTGAGGGTGTGTGCTTTGAGCTTGATTTTCCAGTTGCAGATGCTCTAAAGAAATACAATTAAATCCTTATTAATGTTGCTTAATTTTGAAAATTCACACTTTGTTCACAGCCCTCTGAAGTATGTTTAAACGTATGAAATAAACAGAAGAGGGCAATCATGAAATTATTATTTAAATCACTTGTCATCAGCAGTAGCCTTGCAGCGGTCAGTTTAATGCTTCCTTTGAGCACCTTTGCAGACACCAATACTAAACCTGTCGCTGTTGATTCTATTGATATTAATAAATACGCAGGTAAGTGGTATGAAATTGCGCATTTACCGATGTTTTTTCAGCGTAATTGTGTAGCCAATACAACTGCAAACTATTCTATTAACGCGGACAAAACCGTTGGTGTTTTAAATAGCTGTACGACAAAAAAAGGCGAAATGATCTCATCTGAAGGAGTTGCTTATCCGCAAAATGAAGGCAACAGTAAATTGAAGGTGAGCTTTTTACCTTCTGGTCTTAGATGGATTCCTTTTACAAAAGGCGATTACTGGGTTTTAAGAGTTGACCCAAATTATCAGGTTGCTTTAGTCGGTGGCCCAAGCCATAAATATTTATGGATTCTTTCTCGTAGCCCTCAACTTGATGAGGCGACATATCAGTCTTATCTGCAAACCGCAAAAAGCTATGGCTACGACGTTTCTAAACTCATTAAGACAACACAGTCTAAATAGTGAAATGCTGGTTGCGTAGATGCTTATATTTATCTCGTAACCGAGTGAACTTCACATAAAATTCATTGCGCATTTTCTAAATTAGAACCAAAAGAAATGCTTTAGATCAGGAAGAATCAATGTCTAAATTTTTTCTGCGCTGGATCGATAGCTGGTCAGATTCAGAAAATGCGCAAGTGGGTGCTGCTAGCGAATATGTCATTGAAAAGAACATTCAATGGTTAAGAATTATTCCTTTTATTTTATTACATATCGCTTGTTTAGCTGCATTTTGGGTGGGCGTATCTTGGTTCGCTGTGTTCTTCATGCTAGGGTTTTATTTTCTTCGCATGTTTGCAATTACTGCTTTTTTCCACCGCTATCTTTCGCATAAAACTTTTCAGACATCACGTATTGTTCAATTCATTTTTGTACTGATTGGAACCATGAGTGCGCAGCGCGGACCTTTATGGTGGGCAGCCCATCACCGTTATCATCACCATTTTACCGACACCGATCAGGACCCGCATTCAGCAAAAGCAGGCTTCTGGTATTCGCATGTAGGCTGGTTTTTAAATGAGCAAAATTTTGCTACTCGAAAAAAAGTCATTAAAGACTGGTTGAAATATCCAGAGCTGATTTGGCTAGACCGATTTAGTTTGCCTATTGTGATTTTGACGGCCTTAGCAATTTATGGTTTAGGTTCGTGGCTTGCACAACATTTCCCTGAGTTGGGCACCAATGGCTTACAACTTTTAGTGTGGGGATTTGTGATTTCCACTGTTCTATTAACACATGCAACCTTGTGTATTAATTCACTCGCTCATCGTTATGGTTCACGTGATTTTAATACCCCAGATGATAGCCGTAATAACTTCCTACTTTCTTTAATTACCTTGGGTGAAGGATGGCACAACAACCATCACTTTTACGCAGGCAGTGTGCGACAAGGTTTTTATTGGTGGCAGATTGATATCACTTTTTATGTGCTCAAACTGATGTCTATATTTGGTTTGGTGTGGGGGCTAAAGCCAGTACCAGACAAGGTTTATCAATACAAAAAGATTAAAAATTTATCGATAGAAAAAATTGAAAACGGTGAAGTGTTATGAAAATTGCCATTATTGGTTCGGGTATATCTGGACTTTACGCAGCTTGGAGATTGTCAGAACAACATCAAGTCACTGTGTATGAAAAAAATAATTATTTTGGCGGTCATACTGATACTCACGAGCTAGAGATAGAAGGCACTAAAGTCGCGGTAGATAGTGGTTTTATTGTGTTTAATGACTATAACTATCCGTTATTTACCGACATGCTTAAAAAATTAGGCGTAGAAACTCAAAGCAGCGATATGAGTTTTTCTGTGAATAATCTGGTCAGTGGACTTCAATATAATCCTTCAAAAAAATGGTCGCTCTTTGCCCGTCCGCAGAACTTTTTAAACCGAAAATTTCTGCAAATGCTCTCAGATTTGCTGCGTTTTTATGATGACAATAAAGATATAGATGTGGCAGATATTGATCCTAATTTATCGATTGAAGAGTATTTGGACCTTCACAAATATAGTCATGAGTTCCGTTATGAGCATCTTTATCCGATGTGCGGTGCCTTATGGTCGGCACCCTTTGAGCAAGTAGGACAAATTCCATATCGATTTGTGGTGAGCTTTTTTCAACATCACCGCATGTTGCAGTTAAAAGACCGCCCACAATGGCAAACAGTTAAACACGGTTCAGCAAGCTATATTCGTGCTATTCAAAAGAATTGCCCATCCATTAAGTGGAAATTTGCAGAAGTAAAAGCTGTGAGTCGTTCACCAGAAACTGTGTTGATCGAAACCGTTGAAGGGCAAGCCCAATATGACTGGGTGATTTTTGCAAGCCACGCTGACGATAGCCTAAATTTAATTAAAGATGCGTCAGAGCTTGAACAAGAAATATTAAGCCAATTTGGTTATCAAGATAATCGAATGGTCGTCCATCGTGATCTTTCAATTATGCCTAAAAGCCGTTTGCAGTGGGCAAGCTGGCATGTACATGTAACACCAAAATCTCAAGTCCAAAACGATGAGGCCGACATACATTATGGTTTTACCTACTGGATGAATAATTTGCAGAATTTATCCTGCACTACTCAAATTTTTTCTACTTTAAATCCGAATATGAAAATCAAAGCCGAAGACATCTTGGTTGAGCGGCAATATCGACATCCCGTATTTGATGCAAAAGCGATTCAAGCTCAATCTCGTTGGTATGAAATTAATGGGCAAAATCGTACTTCATTTTGTGGAGCATATTGGGGCTGGGGCTTTCATGAAGATGGTGCCCGCAGTGCAGCATGTGTTGTTGAGCAACTCTTAGCGTTATAAGAATAAGTAAGGAGCTTTCAAATGTTATTAAATAAACTTGCTATCGCTCCTGCGCTTATTCGTCATCGGCGTTATAACCCTAAACCGCATGAGTTTACATCGACCTTAAATTATTTATGGTTCGATCCAGATCAATTAGTTGATATCACAAAAGATTGTTCACTCTGGTCGACGGATCATTGGAATGTATTAAATCTATCTAAAAATGATTTTTTAAACATGTATCACGGTTCTATAAGAGAAAGAGTAGAGAAAGCGATACTGCAAAATAATCACTTACATCTTCGGCCAGACTGGCAAATTCGAGTGTTGGCTTTGCCTCGTTGTTTGGGTTTTCGGTTTAATTCGGTCGTATTTTATTTTGTTTTAAATAAAGCTGGAAAACCGCTCTTTATTCTTAGTGAAATCACCAATACCCCGTGGAATGAACGAAAAGTCTATACACATGACTGTATAAAACAACAAGGACAGGTAGGTGACTATCAAAGTTTCGATTTTAACTTTGAAAAATCATTTCATGTTTCGCCGTTCATGCCCATGCAGTTGACTTACCGTTGGCGATTTAGTTTTTCAGATCAGCAGAATGTCATTCACATGCAGCTTTTTGAAGAGCAAAAACAAGTCTTTGATGCCACTATGCGTTTTGAGCTTGTGCCCATCACATTTCCTTCACAGCAATATCGATATGCTCTTATAAACAGCCTAGCACCTTTTAAAATGTTGTTTTCAATATATTTAGAGGCATTTAAGTTGTGGCGAAAAAAAGTTCCATTTTATCGTCATCCTAAAAAGATCAAGGTAGATAAGACATGATAAAAACATTTCTTTATGGTGAAGATGACTCACTACCGTTACTGCTCAAGAGTCTTCTCAAACTACGTCATGGACAGATCACTTTTCAGGGCGCGTGGAATGGGACGGTCGGTGAAGTTTCAGACTTACATGCTGTGATTGAAGTTCACAATCCTTTATTGATGGATCTCATTTTAAAAAATGGTGTTTTGGGAGCAGCAGAAGGCTACATCCGTGGTGACTGGAGCAGCGAGCACCTTGTCGAGTTGATTCAAATCTTGGCACGTAACCGAGCTGTATTGGACCAAATCAACCAGAATGTTATTGCTCAAGCGAGCCAGTTTTTTCTTAAAGCTTGGTATCAAAATCGAAAGAATTCTATAAGTGGTAGCCGTAAAAATATTGCTGAGCATTACGACTTAAGCAATGACTTTTTTAAATTATTTCTAGATCCGTCTTTAATGTATTCGAGCGCAGTTTTCGAAAATGAAAGCATGACCCTCGAAGAAGCATCTGATTTAAAAAAAGAGATCATTTGTAAAAAGTTAGATTTAAAACCGCTAGATCATTTGGTTGAAATTGGAAGTGGGTGGGGTGGTTTTGCCATTTATGCAGCTCAACATTATGGCTGTAGAGTAACCACCATTACCATTTCACAAGCTCAATATGATGAAGCCGTTACTCGTGTAAATGAAGCTGGCTTGGCACATCGAATTGATGTGCAACTTAAAGACTACCGTTTGCTCGAAGGCAAGTTCGATAAGCTGGTTTCAATTGAAATGGTTGAGGCGGTTGGTGCGCAATATTTATCGACATACTTTGATCAATGTAAAGCACTCTTAAAACCGAAAGGGTTGGCATTTATTCAAGCCATTACTATTGAAGATTTCCGGTATAAAAAAGCATTAAATACAGTTGATTATATTAAGCGCTATATTTTCCCTGGTAGCTTTATTCCTAGCATAAGTGTATTAACTCAAACTGCTTCTGAAAGCGGTTTAAGGTTAAAACATTTAAATGATATTGGTTTAAGTTATGCGCAAACACTTCATCACTGGCGAGCGCGTTTTTTAGCGGCGCGGGAACAAGTATTGGCTTTAGGTTTTGATGAAAACTTCATCCGCATGTGGGATTTCTATTTATGTTATTGCGAAGGTGGTTTTAAAGAAGGCGTGATAAGCAATGTTCACTTGTTGTTTGAAAGTACCAGTTACTGACTCAAACCGCTCAAGTAAGGAGACTGCTCATGTTTTGGAATTTACTGATTCTAGATTTAATGATCATGTTGCTGAGCTGGTTACTTGCCACTCTAAATGGCCGAGCTGGAATTGTAGATGCTGCATGGAGTTTCTGTCTGGCAGTAAACATTATCGTGTCTTCTTTACTCATTTCAGTTGCTCCAGTTGAAGTGCGTCTTTTTATCGGTATTTTTAGCGGCTTATGGTTTTTAAGATTGTTTTGGCATCTGTTAAGACGTTATCAATCTGAACAAAAAGAAGATGGCCGTTACGCGAGCATGCGTAAAGCGATGGGTAAGTTTCAGCATATTGGCTTTTTATTCTTTTTTATCTTTCAAACACTTTTAGTGCTTTTGTTCTTTTTGCCGATGTGGACGCTACTCAATGTAGAGGCAATTGAATGGAGTAGTGGATATAAAGTCGCTTTAGTAATTGCAGCTGTCATCATGGCAATTGCTTTTATTGGAGAGCAGCTCGCTGATCAGCAGTTATACCGATTTAAATTAAATCCAGATCATCATGGCAAAACCATGGATCAGGGTTTATGGCGTTATTCACGTCACCCCAATTATTTTTTTGAATGGTTGCATTGGTTTGCCTATCCAATTATTGGTTTAGCGGCAGGCCAATATGTATTGTGGATTTATCCGTTACTGATGTGGCTATTTTTATATTACGTCACGGGTATTCCATTTAGTGAAAAACAAGCAATTAAAAGTCGCGGTCAAAATTATCTTGATTATCAACAAAAAACATCAATGTTTATTCCGCGAAAACCCAAAAAATAGGTGCGCATATGGATTTTATTGTTCATCAGTCTTTGAAAATTGTTGAAAGTGGTGTGATTCCAGATCATGCAATTCGAGCTGCAATTCGTGCTTTAAGTAAAAAGCGCTTAATCCAAGAAGGCCGTTATGACCCTGAGCAAGGAGCGCAGCGCTACATGGATGTGCTTAATATGCTGAAGAAGAGCGAAATCGCGGTTGAAACGGATAAGGCAAACGAGCAGCACTATGAATTGCCGACCGAGTTTTTTCAGGCGGTGCTTGGAAAAAGACTCAAATATAGTGCGTGTTATTTTCCGACTAAAACAACAACTTTAGATCAGGCAGAAGAGTTGGCTCTTCAGCTTTATTGTGAAAGAGCACAACTTAAAAACGGTCAACAGATTTTAGAGTTAGGCTGTGGTTGGGGCTCTTTAACTTTGTGGATGGCAGAAAACTATCCAGGCTCACAGATTACGGCTGTTTCAAATTCTGCAACTCAGAAAAAGCATATTCTTCGGCAAGCAGAATTGAGAGGTTTAACCAATGTTGAAGTGCTTACCTGTGATGTGAATGTACTTGACTTAGACCAAGACAAGTTTGATCGTGTTGTATCGGTCGAAATGTTTGAACACGTTCGTAATTACCAACGTCTTTTTGAAAAAATTCAGGGCTGGTTAAAAGCAGACGGCTTACTTTGGTGTCATATTTTTTGCCATCGCTTTTTACATTATCCTTTTGAAGTGAAATCAGATTATGATTGGATGTCCAAGTATTTCTTTACTGGCGGTTTAATGCCTTCGACTTCGACTTTTTTGCATTTTCAAGAGCATTTAGAGTTGGCTCAACAGTGGCAGTGGTCGGGTGAGCACTATATGAGAACGGCAAATGCTTGGCTTGATAACATGGATAACCAAGAAGTCGAACTGAAGCCCCTGTTTAAAAAAATCTATGGAAAAGATGCCAATATTTGGTGGCAACGCTGGCGTATTTTCTTCATGGCTTGTGCTGAGTTATTTGGTTTTGAGCAAGGTCAAGAATGGGTCATTGGTCACTTTTTATTTAAAAAGCGATCATAGTAATTTCTATAGCCTATCCCGGCGATAAAGATATGATAAAAACTCGACATGATGGCAAAGCGAGTCATCCATTAGCCCAAATGTTCAATCGATATTACTGGTTGCAGATTGGTCTGATTGCATTATCGATCGTGGTCGGGTTGGCTTGTAGTGCTTGGGTGATTAAGGGCTCTTTACTTAAAACCGCTTTAGAACAGGAAATGGAGCATTACTGGTTACGCATAGAACGTAATCCAAATGCTGATTTACCAGATACTAAAAATTTATATGGATATCGGTGGAATACACAGGCCGCGCCTCAACCTTTTCGGGGCATGCATTTAGAGAGTGGCGTGCACCGAGTATTCGTTGATGGTAAAGAACGAATGACGGTCTATGGTGAGCGTAATGGTCAGCATGTTCTATTGGTATTTGGCGAAAGCAATGTTAATAAGCTGATCTGGTTATTTGGTCTTGCTCCACTGATGTTCAGCTTATCTGTTCTATATAGCTTTTTGTGGTGGTCAAACCGAAGAGCAAGACGCTATTTTTCTCCAATTACGCGCTTAGCGAACGCTTTAGAAAATATTGATTGGGCACATCAAGATACTCAGGCATCTCCTTTTAGAGATATTAATACCAATGGCAACATGGAAGCCGAATATCTCAAACAAGCTTTAGAAAAATATCATCAAGTTTTAAGTGATTTTATTCGACGTGAAAGAGAATTTACTGGAGATGTGAGCCATGAGTTACGCACTCCACTCACCATTTTGAAAGGTAATGTACAACTGTGTCAGGCGAAATACGGAGACGATAAATCCTTAGTCCGTCTTCATAACACAATTGAAGATATGCAGCTGCTCGTTGATACCTTACTTGCGATTGCACGTAATACGGTACAGAGCTTGCCATCTGAGAAAAATTTATTATCGAAAACGGTAAAGGATCTTGTTGAAAGTTTAGAAGCGGTAAGTGCAGGTAAAGGGATACAAATTAATATTCAACCTGATGTTTCTGAGCAGCCACGTTGGTTATATCCTTCGATGACTCAAATGGTTTTAGGTAATATTTTACGTAATGCCCTGAACTATTCTCAAGGCTCACAAATCGACATTATTCAACAAAAAAACAGCCTGATTATTGCAGATAATGGAATTGGAATTTCTTTACCTAACGATGTAAAGGTGCAAGAGCTAAGCGACACACAACTTTCCTTAAAGGCTAAAGGCCATGGAATTGGTTTGCAATTGGTACAAAAGCTTTGCAAACAACTAGGATGGAGAGTGGAGCTGTTTGATCGACAATATTATTTAACCACTCATCCTGAACTCGATTTGGAGCCAACCACAGGCTTAATTGTTGTGGTCTATTTAAGTTAAGTCGCGGAATCTTCCAAAGCAATTTTTAAACCGACACCTGCCACTGTATGTAATAGTTTAGGATCAAAAGGTTTATCAACCATTTTTCTTAGGTTATAGATATGACTGCGTAACGCATCGCTTTCAGGTTCTTCGTCTCCCCATAATTCCATCATCAGTTCTTGCTTAGTCACTACTTTTGGAGACTGGCGCATCAAAATTTTTAATAGTTTAAATTGAATAGGGGGTAACTCGATATTATTTCCGGCACGAACCACAGTTTGAGTTGAGCTATCAAGAATTAAGTCGTGAATTTGAATTTTATGGTGAGTGACTTCACCAGCTGCTCTTTTTATTAATGCACGAATCCGCATCACTAATTCATTAAAATCAAAAGGTTTTACCAAATAATCATCTGTGCCAGCAGTAAAACCTTTAAGTTTGTCATCTAAAGTATCTCTTGCTGTGAGCATAAGAACGGGAATATCAACGCCTTGTTCGGTACGTAGCCAGTTACATAGGTCATAACCCGAGCCATCGGGCAAATTTATATCGAGCAACAAAAGATGATAATGCTGAGATTTGAGAAAAGTCCGTGCAGCATCTAAATTACGTGCATGATCGACAACATAATCATGCACTTCAAGAAATTCGCAGACCGTTGCTGCGAGTTCAAAATGGTCCTCAACCATGAGGATAAAGTGATTACCCATGAGATTTTATTAAGCCATTAATTTAATAATTGTTGTTTTAATTTAGCATTAAACGGTTCGCTACCAAACCAGATTTTAAAATATTGATTTGCATTCGGATTGTTCAAAGAGCCGAGTAGCTTCTGGTTTAATTTTAATTCTAGTTTTTGATTTTCATGTTGATAGTAGAGACTATAAAGATCTCCACTCTTAATTGGCCTATATAGTTCATTAATATGATTAAGCGGGGATTTCGCATCAAAGCCGCTAACATTTTTCTTCAAAAAGTGGGTTGCTGCGCGTTTAAATGCCCACTCGGGAATATCGCGGTTATAGCTAAAGTCCATTTTGATGCTTTGGTTCTGCCAATTTTTTAGGCAATCTTCAGCAAAGTAACTGACATTTCCCACTTTCTTGCTCGTCACCATTAAAGGAGCTGAACTGCATTTTTTTAGTTCAGCCGCATTCGCTTGAGATACGATTAAGATTCCCAGAAATATCAAGATTCGACTTTTTTGAACGGTAATACCCATTTATATACTCCTCCAAATATGGGTAAAGAACGGTAAAGGCCATTTGCCGGATCCCAATAATCTTGCTGGAAAATAATTTTTTGTTGCTCATTAATCTTAATTTGACTAATTCCATAAGAAGCCATGGTTTTTGAGCGACCTAGCATTTTAAAGTCATAGGTCATGTACCAATGAATGTAGGCTGTATCTTGGTGATGAGTTGCACTAATGAGTTTTACAGTGACATTACTCACTCGGGCATTCATGCCTTCAAAATGCTTAATCAGATCTTTCTTTTGAGAGAACTGCGAGAGTGTATCGTTGATATAGAGCTGATCAGCGTAAAGATTGCTAGCATTATTTACAAAAGAAGGAGTACCGAGCGTATTAAATGCAGCGACAAAACGATTGCCGACATCTAGCGCCTGTTGATCATCTAATTCTATACCAGTAATTTTTTGTTCAGCTTTGCCATAGTCACCTGAGTAACTAGGCACACTTTTACACGCCGTTAAACCTACCAAAGTAACCAACCCTAGGGCTGTAGTTATAATTTTCATGTCGATATCCAAGCCAACTTTATAAGATCAAATTAAAGAGCTGGTCGTGAATTTTGCGTGAATTCTTATATTTTATGATTTGGGTTTAATGGAGAGCGTTTTCTGTTTTGGAAATTTAATAAACTAGGCCTAATCAACTTAAAAATTTCTATCGACTTCACAGCGTTTAAGATTAATAAATAAGATAAGCAAGAAAAAATTTAAGAAAGCAATTTTATTCTAGCTGCGCTTTACTCATAAGAGATATAGATAAGTTTTGAATAAATAGAAAGGTTCAATAATGAAAACAATCGGCTTATTAGGCGGAATGAGTTGGGAATCTACAGCGCTTTATTATCAACAAATCAATAAAATGGTTCATCGTAAATTAGGAAAATTGCACTCCGCTAAGGTCATTATTAATAGTGTTGATTTTGAAGAAATAGCAGCCTTGCAAGCGAAGGGTTTATGGCAAGAGGCTGGCACATATTTAGCTGAGCAAGCACAAAATTTAGAAAAAGCAGGAGCAGATTGTATTTTGGTGTGTACTAACACCATGCATAAAATTGCTGCGCAGATTGAAGATTCAATTTCGATTCCTTTCTTACACATTGCCGATGCAACAGCAAAAGAAATTTTAAGTCAAAACATTGGTAAAGTTGCACTGTTAGGGACAGCTTTTACAATGGAGCAAGATTTTTATAAAGCTCGATTGCGGGATTATGGAATTGATGTTGTTATTCCAAATGAAGCCGACCGAAAAATAGTCCATAGCATCATTTATGAAGAACTTTGTTTAGGTGTGATTAACCCCGATTCTCAGCAAAAGTATATCGCTATTGTAGAAAGACTTATAGCTGAAGGTGCCCAAGGAATTATCTTAGGTTGTACTGAAATTTGTATGTTAATTGGTGAGCTTAAATTCTCGGTTCCTTTATTTGATACGACCGCCATTCATGCAAAAGAGGCGGTGAGTTTTGCTTTAACTTAAGAAGATAAATTAGAAACAATAAATTGTTAGGAATTAATTTTAAAGATGGAGGATAACTTTGAAATTTAGATCAAAAATTGATTGGTGGCTTTTATTAATATTTGTTGTGATCACTGCCAATATCATTATGAAAATTTATGAAGCAAATTATCATTATTCTTTAGCTTCAAATTTTCCACACCTCGTCATTTATAGTTTAGTCATTTTGGTTATTTGGCTTCCGGTCTTTAACACGTATTACGTAGTAGAAAACAACACATTAATCATTAAGAGCTTGGTATTTCGATGGAAAATTAATATCAATGATATTACTCAAATAGAACCTACCCATAATCCACTTTCTTCTCCAGCATTATCGCTAGATCGACTTAAAATTTATTATATGAAAGATGGAAGAATGGCTACCGTAATGATCTCGCCCAAAGATAAAGAGAGCTTTTTAAATACTTTAAACAATAGTTCTGGGACCAAGTTCTAATTGATAGTTAATTAAGAAAGTAAATTAAGTGCCTAATAAATACTCAGTTATGTATTAGATTTTTGAAAAATACGGTCTGTAATGCTCAGCACAGTTAAATAAATCAACTATAAGTCTCTCTTCTAAAGCATTAACCTGTATTTATTGCGAATAAATAAAATGGAGATAAAAGATGCTTAACGATTTTTTGAAGCCAACTTTAGGCATTACGGTTGTATGTGTACTTGCAGGATGTGCGTCATCCTCTCAATATCCAATTACTGATAGTTATGGCCCAGAACCAAAACTTCCTGAACCAAAAACAAGCTTATTACCGACCGTTAATATAGCCCCAGCAGAAGGTTGGCCAAATGGCGCTATGCCTACTCCAGCAGAAGGTTTAAAGGTCAAAGCCTTCGCCAAAGGACTTGAGCACCCGCGTTGGCTTTATGTATTACCAAATGGCGATGTATTGGTTGCTGAAACAGATGCTCCGCCTAAACCGGAAGACAGCAAAGGTATTAAAGGTAAAATCATGACTTTTGTGATGAGGCGTGCAGGCTCATCTCATCCGAGCGCAAACCGTATTAGTTTACTTCGTGACACCAATGGAGACGGCGTCGCTGACCAGAAAACGGTATTCCTTAAAAACTTAAATTCTCCATTTGGTATGGCATTGGTAGGTAATAACTTATATATCGCCAATACGGATGCACTGGTGCGTTTTCCTTACCAAGAAGGGGAAACTCAAATTACAGCCAGTGGAACCAAAGTATTGGACTTACCGGGTGGTGCTTTAAACCACCACTGGACCAAAAATGTAATTGCTAATCGCGAAGGTACAAAGCTCTACATTACTGTCGGTTCTAACAGTAATGTTGCTGAAAATGGTTTAGATCAAGAAAAAGGTCGCGCACAAATTACAGAGTTTGATATTGCAAGTGGTCAATCTCGCCCATTTGCAACAGGCCTACGTAATCCAAATGGTATGGCTTGGCAACCTCAAAGCGGTAAACTTTGGACGGTGGTTAATGAGCGCGATGAAATCGGTAGTGACCTAGTACCCGATTATATGACTTCGGTTCAAGACGGTGCTTTTTATGGTTGGCCTTATAGCTACTATGGTCAACATGTAGATGTGCGAGTAAAACCGCAAAATCCTGAAATGGTTGCTCGTGCAATTAAACCCGACTATGCGCTAGGTAACCATACGGCTTCTTTAGGCCTTGCATTTTATACAGCCGAACTGATGCCACAATTTAGAGGTGGGGCATTGATCGGTCAGCATGGTTCTTGGAACCGTAAACCTCACAGTGGTTATAAAGTCATTTTTGTACCATTTAGAAGTGGTCAGCCCTCAGGTCCACCGCAAGATATTTTGACTGGATTTCTCAGCGATAAAGGCAAAGCGTATGGTCGTCCGGTGGGTGTAGCAATTGATTTTTCAGGTGCTGTGTTAGTTGCAGATGATGTGGGCAATACGATTTGGCGCGTTTCGCCAGTTGCTGAGACAACTTATGAGAGTCCAACCCAGCAATCCATTAGTAGTTCAGTGACTCAACCTTAAAAAGGTTGGACAAAATAGGTTTATTTTATGCAAATATTACGGTTATCTGATTACCCTCAATACAAAGAAATGGCTGCACAGTGGTTTTCTGAAAAATGGCAAATCCCTGTGGAAGCCTATCTTGATAGTATTCAGATTTCCATTGATCAAAAGCATGCTATTCCACAGTGGTACATTGTTTTAAATGAAGATAAGCATTTAATTGCTGGAGCAGGAGTCATTGATAATGACTTCCATGAGCGTAAAGATTTAACACCAAACTTATGTGCTTTATTTGTAGAAGAGAACTATCGAAACCAAAATATTGCAAAGCACATTTTAGATTTTATACGTGAAGACTTGAGTAATCAGGGCATCCAAACACTTTATTTAATAACAGACCATACCGAGTTTTATGAAAAATGTGGTTGGCGGTTTTTAATGTTGGTAAAGGATGAGGAAGGCGAGATGGTACGTATGTATGTAGCAGATACTTTTTAATAGAATTTAAAGAGCATCTATAAAAAAATAGCCTCTATAGAGGCTATTTTTTGTAGGCTTATTTACTTTTAAAATTTTTAAAAATCAGAAGAAGCGCGACAAACGATAGTAAAATAATAAAACTAATATAACTATTTGCTGTACTCATCAGCCCAATTTTCCCAACAAAATAGCCAGCGAAAATTGCAGGAATACTAAATGCTAAATAACTTTCAACAAAAAATGCAGCCATAAGTCCTGCGCGTTCCTCTGGTAAAGCTAGAGGCATTACTGTGCGGATCGTACCCATAAAAGCTGTACCAAAACCCACCCCCGTAATAATAGAACCGAGAAATAAAACTACTGCACTTGTAAGATTAATTGCTAAAAATAAAATGGTTGAACCAATAGCAATTGAAAGAGTACCGGTTAATAAAATACGGTAATTTGTCGACTTTCTAAGTGTTAATATACCGGCTGCGCCTGAGAGTGCTAGCGCTATAAACATAACACCGTTTAGCCATGCCGATGAAGTATGGAAAATTTTTGCCAGTAAAGAAGGCATAAGTGATAGGAAGAAACCACTGACCATCCAAAGAGCAATATTAATCGGACTAATACTCAATAAAGCACTTTTTGTTTGTGGAGGAATAGCCATATTGGGTTTTAAAGAGGCAAGTGCACCCGATCTTTTTTGGGCTGTTTCAGGAGTAAAAAAACTTAAAATGAGTTCACAAATAAGAAGAAGACATAAAAATTCAAAAACAAGCTGTAATGGTTGGGCAGAGAATTGCAAAATAGAACAAGTTAGAAATATACCAACAGCCATGCCGACCATTGGTGCGATACTATTAATAAGCGAACCCTGAAGCTTACTAAAATCTAAAATTGCTGCGCCTATAGCCGAGACAGCAAGCCCTGTTGCGATTCCTTGTAAGCCCCGTGCAATAAATAACATCGAAACATCTGAAGCAAATAAGAAAAAGCTCATCGAAATAATTTGCAGAAAAATGGCTGCAATAATGACAGGACGACGTCCAATATAGTCAGACAAAGAACCAATAATCAGTAATGAACCCAGCAGAGTAAAAGCATAAGTTGCAAAAATTAAAGTCAAAGTGACAGGTGAAAATTGCCAAAGCTGTTGGTATAGACGATAAAGTGGAGTCGGTGCACTAGACGCCGCCATAAAGGTCATGAGCGTGATTGTATTGAGTGTCAATGCACTTGCACTATCTAACTGAAAAACTGATCCAGACCGTTTTGAACTTGAATTGTTCATATAAGATGAATAATATAAAAGCGAATATTTAGCTTTTATACATTATTTTCACACTAAAGCAAATCCTTAGCTTTAGTGTATTTTGTATATAGATATAAATATTTATAAATTTTTTGATCCCTTTACAGAGTTTATAAATGGCAAAAGTTGTTACTGGCTTACGTCCTGGTGGTCGTAGTGAAAGAATTCAAACTGCGGTGCACCAAGCGGTAAAAGAGCTTCAAAAAACCTTAGAGCAGAGCCAAATTACCATACCTATGATCGCTCATGAGGCAGGAGTAACACCTTCGACAATTTACCGCCGTTGGGGCGATATTAATCAGCTATTTTCAGATGTAGCCCTAAATGAACTTAAACCTGATATGGAACCAAAAGATTTAGGTTCATTTCAGCTAGATATCACTGCATGGATTGAACAATATTTTGAGGAGTATTCTTCTGAAGTTGGTCAAACATTATTGCGTGATGTGCTATATACAGCCGACTCTTCAAATGCGAGAAAATGTGAAACCTTAATTATTCAACAACTTGATATTATTCAAGCCAGAGCTAAATCGCGTAATGAACCCACTATAAATAATAAAGAAATTATCGAAGCTGTTATTGCCCCTATGCTATTTCGCATCTTATTCACTGAACGTACCTTAAGTTTAGATTACGTCCACATTTTATTGGAACGGTTATTTAACGCTCCCTAATTTGAATTAATTTATCAAAGCCTATTAGTGTGATTTTTTTAACAAGAACGAGACACTTTATCTTGTTAAAAAATTATATATCAATTTTTCTTATTATTTTTAAACTAAATTTTCATAATTTATAATTTACATGTTTTTTATAAAATCATTTATTTAAGAAATGTTGTTCTTGTATGAGACAATTAAACTTCTACAGACATTTTTGTGCATATTTTTACTTAAAATATTAATATTAAATAATGATTTATAGCGAATTTTGGTTTTTTTTTATTTTTTTAAAACTAGAAAATTAAAATGATTTTATATAATTTATTGCATGATTATTGAATTTGACATTTTTTAAATTTATAACACAGGCCGTTTTTTATTCTTTACAATGGCTTTTCCCTGATAAAGCAGCTTGTGGTGCACGCTTTATATTTTATTTTTTTATCCCCATCGAAAAGGTATTTAGATAATGGATTTCAATACCCTTGACCAAGAAACGTTACAGAAAAAACAGAAATTTCACCAAATTTTGTATGTACAGGTCATCTTTGCAATTATTTTGGGCATTTTAATTGGTCATTTTTACCCAGAACTTGGTGAAAGTTTAAAACCGCTTGGTGATGCATTCATCAAGATCGTTAAAATGATTATTGCTCCCGTCATCTTTTTAACCGTTGTTACAGGCATTGCCAGTATGACAAACATGAGCCGAGTCGGCCGTGTAACTGGTAAAGCTATGCTTTATTTCCTTACCTTCTCAAGCTTGGCGCTTGTGGTTGGTATGATTGTGGCAAATATTATCCAACCAGGTAAAGGTCTTAATATTGACCCTGCTACCTTAGTCAACGACAAAGTAAATACTTACGTTGAAAAGGCGCATGCAACAAATATTACTGACTTCTTCATGAATATTATCCCGCAAACTCTAGTTAGCCCTCTGGCAGGTGGCGAGATTTTGCAGGTTCTGTTTGTGGCGGTATTATTTGGTATTTCTTTGGCTGCATTGGGTGACCGTGCACGTCCAATTACCGACTTCTTAAATAACTTAACAGCTCCAGTTTTTTACCTTGTTGGTATGTTAATGAAGCTGGCTCCAATCGGTGCTTTTGGTGCAATGGCTTTTACCATCGGTGCGTATGGAATCGAATCAATTGGTAATTTATTACTATTAATTATGACGTTCTATATTACAGCGGTATTGTTTGTCATAGTGATCCTAGGAGCAGTAGCCCGTTACAATGGTTTCTCAATTATTCATTTAATCCGTTATATCAAAGATGAACTTTGGTTAGTTTTAGGAACAAGTTCTTCTGAAGCAGCTTTACCATCTTTAATGGATAAAATGCAAAAAGCAGGTTGTGAAAAATCGGTAGTCGGTTTGGTGATTCCAACAGGTTACTCATTTAACCTTGATGGTACAAATATCTACATGACTATGGCTGCTCTGTTTATTGCCCAAGCGTGTAACGTAGACTTATCCATTAGTGAACAAATTGCCTTACTTCTTGTGGCAATGGTAAGTTCTAAAGGTGCAGCAGGGGTGACTGGTGCAGGCTTTATTACTCTGGCTGCCACTATATCTGTTGTACCAGCTGTTCCTGTTGCAGGTATGGCGTTAATTCTTGGTATTGACCGTTTTATGTCTGAGTGCCGTGCATTAACAAATTTAGTTGGTAATGCTTGCGCAACAATTGTTGTAGCACGTTGGGATAAAGCTTTAGATAAAGATCTTTTAGATAAAGCCTTAAAGAACCCTAAAGCAGAATAACCTTATAAAAAAATCTGTAGCTAAGGGCAATTTGGGAGAGTAGCCCGGCTACAGATTTTTTTTAACATCTAAAAATATATTTTAATTAAATCATTCTAAAGTTCTGCTATTACTTATCTTTTAAAAAAAGACAATCTTAAATAAAAAATTGTGTCGTAAAAAATTATGCTTTTAAGTGATCCTCAAACTCTTCACCTAATTGCATCGCTAATGAGTTTCCTGCCAAATCACAGGTCACTAAACCATATTCTTTTTTAAAACTGAAAGTAAAACCTTTTCCATCAGCAAGATTTTTAACTGAATACCCTAACTTTTCTAACCAAATACGAAACGCAATCAAATTTTTAGCTTTAACAACCTTTTTCACGTGAGAACTCCTTCTATCCGTGGCATTACATCTTATTTATTAATAGGGTTTTAATTAGATTTTTTAAAGGGGGAAATCTTTGTTTTATTTTGCAACTTGTAAAAAAAGTAAGCTAGAGAAAGGAAAGTTTTCTTTTTTATAAAATTATGGAGAGGTTATGTAACTAAAAAATAAAATTTTTTTATTTAAAAAATTGTTCTTCGGCATTTTTTTTAAAAAATATAAATTTGGCGAAATTTTAAAAAAGCTGAATAAATAAGAATAAAGTAAATGTAAAAAATAATTACGATCAACGTGCGCTATGCAAAAAGATACAGTTCTTAAAATGAAACTGTATCTCTTAAAAGGAGAAGCTTTAACTTTAAAAATTATCTTTAAGTGCACGTAAATGAGCAAAATCTTCAGCACTTTCTGCGCGAAGAAAAGGATTGGTTGCTAATTCAAGTTCAATCGTACTCGGAAGAGTGATTGATCCTTGTTTACGTAGCTCACGAACTTCTTCAGCTCGTTCAGATAAGGCATGGTTATGCGGTTCTACCGTTAAGGCAAATTCGGCATTTGAAAGCGTGTATTCATGCGTACAATAAACTTTGGTTTGTGTTGGTAGCGCTGCTAAACGACTAAGTGAGTGATACATTTGTTCAGCCGTACCTTCAAATAATCGTCCACATCCCATTGCAAACAAAGTGTCACCGCAGAATACAGCTTCTAACTCTTCAATAAAATACACAATGTGCCCTAAGGTGTGACCTGGGGTCGCGATAATCTCTACTTTTAAATCATTAAATTTTAAATGATCGTCATGTTGTAAGGGGTGAGTAATTCCCGGAATTTTTGAGAGCTCATCACGTGGACCATAGACAGTAATATTTTGGCCAGCCGTTAAATCCGCTACACCACCGATATGGTCTTTATGCCAATGAGTGAGCCAGATTTGTTTTAAAGTGAGTTGATAATTTTGACAAAATTGAGTCACAAGATCAGCTTCTGTTGGATCAACTGCAACAGCCTCTTGGGTTTCAGTATCTTCTAAAATCCAGATATAGTTTTGGAGGGCATTCTGTACATCAATAAAATGAATTCTATAACGCATTGTTTTATCCTAAAACCAAATCCAAAGAGTAAGTAATCGCTGTTTTTGATAATAACAGAAAATGGTATTAAGCCACTCACTCAACCTTTTTATGAAAATGATGTATATAAAACAAAAAAGCCCCCATTTAGGGAGCGTTTTATATGAGTAATTTAACGGATCTTAGAGAGCCAGTTACCTAGCGTCTGTACAATCTGTACTAAGAGCAATAGAACAATTACTGTTAAAATTACAACGCTTGTATCAAAACGTTGGTAACCATAAGAGATTGCTAAGTCACCAATACCACCTGCGCCCACTGCACCAGCCATTGCTGTTGCACCAATCAAACTGATTGTCGCTGTTGTGAGGTTTAAAATGAGTGAACTGCGTGCTTCTGGCAAAATAAAGCGGTAAATAATTTGCCAAGGTGTAGCACCCATCGCCTGAGCAGATTCAATAATTCCTTCATTTACTTCGAGTAGGGAAGTTTCAATCAAACGTCCCATATATGGACCAACGTAAATTGTTAAAGGAACGATCGCTGCCCATGTACCAATTGAAGTACCTACCAACAACTTGGTAAGAGGAATCACTGCAATAAGTAAAATAATAAATGGGAGAGAGCGTAACGCATTTACAATTGGGTTGAGTAAATGATAGACGAATCTATTTGGCAAAATACCTTCTGGGCGAGTTACAAGCAGGATAACCCCTTGAATGAAACCCCAAATACCACCAAATAACAGCGCAAAAAACACCATGTGAAATGTTTCTTGTAGAGCTGTTACAAACTGGTCAATTGAAAGAGAACTGTGCCAGAAAGGTTGAGTAAGTTCAGTTAACCACTGTACGATTAAATCTCTCATACTTGATCTCCTGATTGAACTACACTCACTTCATTTTTCTCTAAAAACTCGATAGCTTGTTTAATCAACTGAGGCTCACCTAGAAGCTGTACAAACATTTGACCAATGACAGTACCGTTAATTTCAGTCATGTTAGCGAATAAGATATTTAAACTAATATCAAATTGTTTAATCAGTGACTGAATTACAGGTTCTTGAGCAGAACGGCCCAAAAACTGTAAACAGTAGATGCTATGGTGATGCTGATTTTCGAGTTGATTTAAAATATTCACAGGCAACTGTTGATGTAACACAGTTTGAATAAAGTTTTTAGTCGTCGGATGTTGAGGATTACTAAAGATATCAATCGTTGAACCTTGTTCAATGACTTTACCAGCTTCCATCACAGCTACATGATCACAAACAGTTTCAATGACATCCATTTCATGGGTCACCATAACGATTGTGATTTTTTGCTCTTGATTGATTTTCTTGAGTAACTCTAAAACAGACTTGGTTGTTTGCGGGTCTAGGGCAGAGGTTGCTTCATCACACAAAAGAATTTTTGGATGATTTGCCAAAGCACGAGCAATACCGACACGTTGCTTTTGGCCGCCAGAAAGTTCATCAGGATAAGCATCTTTTTTATGCTTAAGATCAATGAACTCCAATAACTCATTTAAGCGCTTTTCACGTTCTGCTTTATTGTAATTCAGCAGACGCATTGGCATTTCGATATTTTCAGCAACCGTTTTGGTTTGTAGCAAATTGAAGTGCTGAAAAATCATACCAATATTTGCACGTTCCTGACGTAATGAACGCGCATCCAAAGCAGTGAAGTCCTTTTGATTAATGATAACCTGACCTTCATTTGGTCGTTCAAGTAAGTTAATCAGGCGGATTAAAGTACTTTTACCTGCACCACTATAGCCAATAATACCAAAAATACTCCCTTCAGGAATTTCCAAATTAATTTGGTCCAGAGCTCGTATGGTTTGGCCTTTAAGCTGATAGTGCTTTGAAATGTTTTTAAATTGAATCATGTCGTCAAAAACTATGCTAAAAAGAAAAAACAGGCAAAGAGTCTTTGCCTGTTTCGCGTTGCAGCTATTATATTACTATTTAGCTTCCGTGAGGTAGCTGATTGGCTGATTCACGTCAACTTTTGTACCACCAAAGTGTTGTTCAACGTATTTTTTAACAGCTTCAGTGTGGTATAGCTGACCAACTTTCTGAAGAATTGGGTCATCTTTGCGAGATTCAGCTGTTGCAAGGATGTTTACATTCAGTTTAGTGCTTTGGTCAACAGGTTCATAGTAGATAGAATCTTTAAGTACGTTTAAACCACCTTCTAAAGCTAACGTATTACCCAAAACAATTGCATCAACTTCATCTTTTACGCGTACAGCTGTCGCCATTTGGATTGGTTTGATATCAATTTTTTTACTGTTATCGATAATATCGCTTGGTGTGCCTTTAGCAGGGTCGAAGTCAGCTTTAAGTTTAATTAAGCCAGCACTTTGTAATAACAATAATGCACGAGCTTCATTCGCAGCATCATTAGGAATTGCAATGCTTGCACCTTGTTGGAATTCTTCTACTTTTTTATGTTTACTTGAGTAGATCCCCATTGGCTCAAGATAAGTTGTAGCAACTGGAGCAATTTTATCTTTATTTGATGCATTGAAAGCCACCAAATATGCATAAGATTGGAATGCATTTAAGTCAACTTCTTTATTTGCTACAGCTGTATTCATTGCAACATAATCAGTGAAATTTTTCACCTCAAGCTTAACACCAGCAGCTTTAGTTTCTGGTAAAGTCGAAATATAACGCCAGATATCAGCGTCAGAACCAGTTGAGGCAATAACCACAGTTTGAGGTTGTGATGAATCACCACTCTTTCCAGCTTGTGGTTCACTTTGTTGTTTCCCGCAAGCTGCAAGTAATAGCACAGACACGCTTAAAAAAAGACTGATCAGCTTTTTCATGTAAAAAAAGTCCTGATTAAGAGAGATATCAACTATTTAGTTGGCTCTCTAGAAAAGAAAATGAGTTTTGTTGTCACGTCACAAAGTTTTGAATGCTAAAAGTTATAGCTTTTAGCTCTTTTCTAATTCCTCAGATACTTGTTTTACCGTTTTTGATCTGTACTAAATAAAACTATTTTCACAACAGTTCTATCATGAGTTGACAGTCTTTAAGCGATTTCTAAAAGTATTCAATGTTAAAAATAACTATTATCCCTAACAGAATTAGATGATGAGCCTCAATATTTAAAGGCACAATAACTTTGTGGAAAGTTCCAACGCTTTATCTAATCATATCAATAAAAACATATTCAATATAGTGGACATGTTTCGATCTTATTGATTGGAAGTGAATAAAAACTGAGGTTTATATAAAATTTTCTGATAAATAAGAATGAAATATAAAAAGCCCTCTTTAATAGAGGGCTTTTTATCAGTTGAGAGTTTTTTACTCAGCTTTTTCTCGTGCAATTGCGCGATAGCCAATGTCACTACGATATTGCATACCAGTAAAGGTAACTTGTCCGCATACTTCAAGTGCATTAATTTGTGCTTCAAGCACGCTGTCGCCTAACGCAGTTACACAAAGAACTCGACCACCAGAAGTCACGATGTGACCATCTTCACGAGTTGCAGTGCCTGCGTGGAAAATTTTAGTATCTTCAGGTGATTGTCCAATACCTGAAATTACATCACCTTTGCGTACGCTATCAGGATAGCCTTCGGCTGCAAGTACGATACCGATTGACTTACGCTCATCCCATTCAGCTTCTTTTGGCAAATTGCCAGCAATACCAGCTTCTACCAATTCAACAAGAGATGACTTTAAGCGCATCATGATTGGCTGAGTTTCAGGATCACCGAAACGACAGTTGAACTCGATCACACGCGGTTGACCTTGTTCATCAATCATTAAGCCAGCATATAAGAAACCAGTGTAGACATGTCCGTCAGCAGCCATACCTTCAACAGTCGGACGCATGATTTCAGTCATAACACGTTCGAAAATGTCAGAAGTTACCACCGGAGCAGGAGAGTAAGCACCCATACCGCCAGTATTAGGACCTTGGTCACCTTCAAAAATACGCTTGTGATCTTGTGAAGTTGCCATTGGTAAAATGTTTTTACCATCAATCATACAAATGAAAGAAGCTTCTTCACCTGCAAGGAACTGTTCAATTACAACACGTGAACCAGCATCACCGAATTTGTTGCCTGCAAGCATGTCATCAATTGCTGCAAAAGCTTCTTCGTTGGTCATTGCAACGATTACACCTTTACCAGCAGCAAGACCGTCTGCCTTAATTACAATTGGTGCACCATTTTTTTCAACATAAGCTTTAGCTGCATCAACTTCCGTAAATACTTCGTAAAAAGCAGTTGGAATGTTATGACGCTTTAAAAAATGTTTAGCAAATGCCTTTGAGCCTTCAAGCTGCGCAGCATATTGAGTTGGTCCCCAAATTTTTAGACCTGCTTCGCGAGCAGCATCTACCACACCATTCACTAAAGGTGCTTCTGGACCAACAATAATAAGTTCAACATTATTTTCTTTAGCAAAAGCGATAATTGCAGGATTGTCTAAAATATCAAGCTGAACATTAACGCATTTGTCTTCAGTTGCAGTTCCCGCATTTCCCGGTGCAACGAAAACTTGAGTAACTTTGGTATCTTGCGCGATTTTCCATGCCAAAGCATGTTCACGACCACCACTACCTAAAACTAAAATATTCATTTTTAATTTGTTCCTTAACTTTAATCCTTTTCATCCCCCTCTATTCCTCAAGGTGGAGTTTAGCTCCATTATTGTGGAAAACCCTCCTGAATGAAAGGAGGGTTAGGGAGGACTAAATTTAAATTAGTGGCGGAAATGGCGCATACCAGTGAACACCATTGCAATACCAGCTTCATCTGCTGCAGCGATTACTTCTTCATCACGCATAGAACCACCTGGTTGAATGATGCATTTAATGCCAGCTTTAGCAGCATTATCAATACCGTCACGGAACGGGAAGAATGCATCAGATGCCATTACAGCACCTTCAACAACCAAACCAGCATGTTCAGCTTTAATGGCAGCAATACGAGCTGAGTTAACGCGACTCATTTGACCTGCACCTACACCAATAGTTTGGCGGTTTTTAGCATAAACAATTGCGTTTGATTTTACGTATTTCGCAACTTTCCAAGCAAAGATAAGATCATCAATTTCTTGCTCAGTTGGCGCACGCTTAGTAACTACTTTAAGATCATCTTTAGTGATCATGCCCAAGTCTTGATCTTGAACAAGTAAGCCACCATTTACGCGTTTATAGTCAAGTTGCGGTGCACGTGCATCAATTGCAGGTAACTCACCACATACTAAAACACGTACATTTTTCTTAGCGCCAGTAACTTCAAGCACGCCATCAGCAATACTTGGAGCAATAATAACTTCAACGAATTGACGCTCTACAATTGCTTGAGCAGTTGCAACGTCTAATTCACGGTTGAATGCAATAATACCGCCAAAAGCAGATTCTGGATCAGTTGCATAAGCTAAATCATAAGCAGCTTTAATGCCGTCTAAAGAAACCGCAACACCACAAGGGTTAGCATGTTTTACGATGACACAAGCAGGTTTTGCGAATGATTTAACACATTCAAGTGCAGCATCTGTATCTGCAATGTTGTTATAAGACAATTCTTTGCCTTGTAACTGTTTTGCAGTAGAAACTGATGCTTCTTTTGCATTAGCTTCGACATAGAAAGCAGCCGATTGATGTGGGTTTTCACCGTAACGTAAATCTTGTGCTTTGTTCAATTGAGTATTGAATGTACGAGGGAATAAGTCAGCTTCACCTTCGGTCTTACCAACGCGAGCGCCTAAGTAAGAAGCGATCATGCCGTCGTATTGAGCTGTATGTTCAAATGCTTTAACTGCTAAATCAAAACGCGTTTCATAAGAAAGCGAACCAGCAGTTTTTAATTCATTAATTACAGTGTCGTAATCAGAAGCATTAACTACAATACCTACTGAAGCATGGTTTTTAGCAGCTGCACGAACCATTGTAGGACCACCGATGTCGATATTTTCGATTGCATCAGGAAGAGTACAGTCAGGTTTTGCAACAGTTGCAGCAAATGGATAAAGGTTTACAACAACAAGATCAATCGGATCGATGTTGTGTTCTTCCATAACTGCTTCATCTAAACCACGACGAGCAAGAATACCGCCATGAATTTTTGGATGTAAGGTCTTAACACGACCATCCATCATTTCAGGGAAGCCAGTATGTTCAGATACTTCTACAACCGCGATATTATTATCTTTAAGCAACTTATATGTGCCGCCTGTAGATAATAGTTCTACCCCTAGAGCTGCAAGGTTTTGAGCAAATTCGACAATTCCTGTCTTATCAGATACAGAAATCAAAGCACGTTTAATAGTCATGATGTTTAATTCAACAATTTCAAGTCTACGGATTAAAACCAATAAGCATAAAAAAATGCCCACGACGTCGTGAGCATTTTATCATTTATTCACTCATTAAACCGTGAGCTTTTAACTTTTTACGTAAAGTGCCACGGTTGAGTCCAAGAATTTCTGCAGCACGCGTTTGATTACCACGTGTATATTCAAGAACTACAGATAAAAGAGGTTTCTCCATTTCTGCTAGCACCATGTCATATACCTGAGATGGTTGCTCACCTTGCAATTGTGCAAAATAATGGCGAACTGCGCGATCCACGTGGATGCGAAGAGCAACATCAGATTGTGCAGTAAAAATAGGAGATTTGCTATTCATGCGAGTTAATCCGAAAATCAAATACTAGCTTGGGTAAAGTAGTATATAAATGTGGTCTAAAAATACGGAGTCCTGTTTTAGATCCTAAAACAGTGACTCTAAAACATAAGAACAATTAGCTTGCCATATTTCTTCGTATTGAATAAAAAATAAGCGTAACAATAATTAAATATTTGTTACAGCCCCCTCAAAAACAAAAAAAGTTAGGCTATGCGCTTAAAGTAGAAAAGCACACATGCTTAACAGTATTTTTTTTGGATTGAGAGCGAGGAGTATATGAGTCAAAGCTTTCGTGGCGCGTATCATACCATTGTCTAGGAAAAAGTGAGCGAATTAACTGCATTTTTTTTTATTTTTTTTTCACTTTTTTTACATTTTAGGGGTGGACAATTTCTAATCGATAATTTACTAGCCTTTTTTTGCTTTTGTTTAGCTCAAATTGGAATCGGAAAGGAGTGTTTGATGGAATACGTTGAATACCCCTTAAGTTTTCAACTAGATATTGTTGAGGAGTTAATATGATTTCCTCTGTTTTGTCTGGCTCTGTTGCAAAAATCAACTTTAGGTTAGGAAGCTCAATACTTTTATCATTCTGGTTGAGCAATATGCCTGAGAACTGGGTATGGTTCGCATCGATCTTGCGGACTTTTAACTTTTCTATATAGATAAGTTGATAAAGTTCTGCTGATTTGTTGCAGTGTAGTATTTGGCAAACGTAATTAAAAGCATGGCTAACGGTTGGGCTTGCATGCATGAGCTTAGGGTTAAACCAGAGGATTTGAAAAGTAAAGACTAAAATTAAAATAAGGTTGGCAGAGCTCCAGAGCGTATAGTACAACCAACTATGCTTTTTATTATTGTCTTGTTCTTGTGGGGATGCCTGCTCAGCTAAATTAAGGTTTGGTAGAGCATTAATAGGTTCGTTGTGAAAGTAATTTAAGTTGTTGAGATAAGTTAAAAGATCAATATTAGAGTTTTCTACTTTTTGGTCAAAGATATCTAGTACGTGAGAATGCGTCATATATCTTGTCTGCATTGAACCATTGGCTAACGTCGTTGAGTTGACCATAACTGGCTGTTCAATATTGATTAGATGGGTTAAGGCATTAAAGCTTGAATTACATTTAGGGCAACAAACCATACCCTGAGCAACAGTCAATTGAGTAAGAGATACTTTATAAACTGTTAAACACTTAGGGCAGCGGGTTTGTTTTTCATTCATGAGTTAAAAATCTCAATTTATTGTTTTACGTTTTCCTGAAATGCGACACCAGTTTTCTTCGCGCTTTTCGACATCTAATATATCAAAAAAATCAGAATAAACACGTGAAACATCAGCAACTTGCTCTTCAATAACACCAGCAAGTGCGAACTCGCCCTCAGATTTGATTAAATTTGCAAATTCAGGCGCAAGCATCATTAAAGGTCCTGCTAAAATGTTTGCAACTAAAACATCGGCTTGTTTAGGTTTGAATTCTTGATCAAACTCTTCAGGAAGACCTACATATAGTCGATCTAATACACCATTAAGCTCTGCATTTTGTTTCGTTGCTAAAACAGCTTGCGGGTCAATATCTGTGGCATATACTTTTTTAGCGCCTAGTAACAAAGCTGCTACGCCTAAAATGCCTGAACCACAGCCATAATCAATCACGATTTTATCTTTAACGTCAGTTTTACCCAGCCATTGTAAGCATAGGAAAGTACTTGCGTGATTACCTGTACCAAATGCAAGACCTGGGTCTAACTTAATGTTAGTTGCGTCTGCTTCTGGTGGCTCTAGCCATTCAGGCACGATCCAGAACTTTTCTCCAATCTGAATTGGCTCATAGTAATCCATCCATGCGCGTTCCCACACTTGATCTTCAAGTTCTTCATGACGCATAGGAACATCTGGAAGTTGAGCTTTTAAGAAAGCTTCTAAAGTGTCGACATCAATTGGGTCTTGTTCGTCTTGTTGATAGATGCCTGTCACAATAACTTTGTTCCATAAAGGTGTTTCACCCGGTAATGGTTCAAGTAAAGCCTGATCTTCAGCATCATCCAGCGTTACGCTTACCGCACCTAGAGACATTAAAAGTGTTTCTGTGAACTCAACTTGTTCTTGATCAACGGTAATGTGTATTTGTAACCACTTCACGAAAAGGACCTAAAAATTTTATTTAAAGGCGTATTGTAGCGGACTAGACCATTTTAAAAAAGAAAGCGGCCCATCTTTAATGGACCGTCTTTGAAAATACTGATGAGATATAGCGGGAAATAAATGACTTCTTCTATACCTATGTCAAAACAGATTAAGGAGCAGGGGCCTTAAATTGTAACTTGCCATTTTCGTTTGGTTGGCAAGTACCGTTAAAGGTTACACCGTTGTGATTGTATGAAACCCATTCACCTTGCTGTTTTTTTGCACAGACTCGAATTTGTTTTTGCATTTCAGCTTTGCTCGTGTCAGCAGCATGGGTAAAAGTTACGCCTGAAAAACAAATTAGAGATGCAGTTAAGATTTTTAACATGGTCGTTTTCATTTTGTATTCCTTCTCGTTGCGTTAATTTTAAAGTCATAGAAGTGCTGTACATTTTTTATTCTAAGATGAATTAATTTTAAAAACATTCACTTTGTATTGAATTCATGAAACAAAATGTCAAATCATGTGGCATAGCGTAAATTATGTGAAGACAATTTTGTAATTATGTACATCAATAAGCAGATAATTTTGCTATAATGTTCCGTCTTTTTTTCTGGTGTTTTTGTACTCATGCACTATCCTAAAGTTTATGATGTTATCGTTATCGGTGGCGGTCACGCAGGTACGGAAGCGGCCCTTGCTGCTGCGCGTATGGGACGACAGACTTTGCTTTTGACCCATAACATTGAGACTTTGGGCCAAATGAGTTGTAACCCAGCAATTGGTGGTATTGGTAAGTCTCACCTAGTCCGTGAAATTGATGCACTTGGCGGTGCAATGGCTCTTGCTGCCGATAAAGGTGGTATTCAGTTCCGTATTTTAAATTCGCGTAAAGGTGCAGCTGTGCGTGCGACACGTGCCCAAGCTGACCGTGTTCGTTACAAAGCTGCCATTCGTGATACTTTGGAAAATCAAGCAAATCTTGATATTTTCCAGCAAGCAGCTGATGACCTGATTGTTGAAGGCGATACTGTTAAAGGTGTTGTTACCCAAATGGGTATTCGCTTTGATGCTAAAACTGTTGTGTTGACTACAGGTACATTCTTGGGTGGTGTCATCCACGTTGGTTTAGAAAAATCAAGCGGTGGTCGTGCGGGAGATCCTCCTTCTATTGCACTTGCTCAACGTTTACGTGAATTAAAATTACCAGTGGGACGTTTAAAAACCGGTACTCCACCACGTATTGATGCACGTTCAGTTGATTTTTCAGTCATGATTCCGCAGCCGGGTGATTTCCCATCTCCAGTGATGTCATTCATGGGTGATGCTTCTATGCACCCTGAACAAGTAAACTGTTATATCACGCATACGAATGAAAAAACCCACGATATTATTCGTGGTGGTTTAGACCGTTCACCAATGTACACTGGTGTTATTGAAGGTGTAGGTCCGCGTTACTGTCCATCAATCGAAGATAAGATTCACCGTTTCGCTGATAAAGACTCACATCAAGTATTCTTGGAACCAGAAGGTCTAGATACACACGAGCTTTATCCAAACGGTATTTCGACCTCTTTACCGTTTGATGTTCAGTTCGAGCTTGTACGTTCAATTCGTGGTATGGAAAATGCTCATATCTTACGTCCGGGCTATGCAATTGAATATGATTATTTCAATCCGCAAGCTTTGAAATTTACACTTGAAACTAAAGCGATTAATGGCTTGTACTTTGCTGGTCAAATTAATGGTACAACAGGTTATGAAGAAGCTGGTGCCCAAGGTTTACTTGCAGGTTTAAATGCTGCGCGTCGTGCGTGGGAGCAAGAAGAATGGACGCCTAAACGTGACCAAGCTTATATGGGTGTGTTGGTTGATGACCTCATCACGTTAGGTACTAAAGAACCGTACCGTATGTTTACCTCACGTGCTGAATATCGTTTGATGTTGCGTGAAGATAATGCGGATCAGCGCTTAACTTCTATTGGTCGTGAACTTGGTTTGGTTGATGATGTTCGTTGGGCTGCTTATTGCGAGAAAATGGAAGCGGTTGAGCGTGAAACCTCTCGTTTACAACATTTATGGGCAGCACCAAATAACCCTATGGGTAAAAAATTCGTTGAAATGACGGGTGCTGATTTGAGTAAGGAATGTAGTGCGATTGATTTGCTCAAGCGCCCTAATATCACCTTCGGTCAAATTGCTGAACTTACTGGTTCTGAAGTTTCAGAACAAGTGGGGGAGCAAATTGAAATTGCTGTGAAATATGAAGGTTACATTAACCGTCAGCATGAAGATGTTGCTCAATTAAAGCGTCTTGAAGAAACTAAAATTCCTGCCGACTTTGACTATGATGTCGTGTCTGGATTGTCACGTGAAATCACGCAGAAGTTAAAAACAGTTCTTCCAGAAACTTTAGCTCAAGCAAGCCGTATTCCTGGTGTTACACCAGCAGCAGTTCAGCTTGTAATGATCACAATTCGTAAGAATAATATGATTAAGAAAACAGCTTAATCATTTAAATGTACAAAAAGCCCAGTTAAGACTGGGCTTTTTTATTTTCTGTTCAAAAAATATATGGAAACTTCCTAAGGAAGAAAAGAGATTTCGCTTCCTTTTTTTCTTATTTCACATATTTTAAGTCGCCAGTTATATTGAATTCACGTTCAAACAAGAGGGCTTTAATCATGACAATGAAATCAATTCGCTACAATGGATGTGAAATGGCATGCCAATGCTCATGTTTAAAATAGCGCAAAAGAAAGAGCAGATCAGTTTTGATGGGGGGAGAACACATTGATCTGAAAACAGTAAAAAAATAAGAACAATATAAAATTAAGAAAATTATAATTCAAAATCTAAAGAGAACCTTATGGTTCTCTTTTTTATATCTACTTACTATCAGTTTCAATTTCACGTACAGCGTTGTGTACTTGAACTGGCTCAATATGCAGTAATTTCTTGCCAAAACTACGTAGCCACCATACTAGTTGAGATGTAAAAGGTACGGTTGCTGAAACTTCTACAATATTTTCTTCAAGCGGAGTAATTGTTTGGTCTTTACTTAACTGACTTTCATAAAAGGTTTTCGCAGTTTGCTCTGTCATAGTTAGGGTGAGCTGAATTGATTCAGTTGGCTGGTTGTAGTCCACTCTAAAGCCTAAAGCCCCTGAATCAATATAATGATCAATATCAAAATTAACTGGATGCAGTGCTCGGCTGTCTAATACTTTTGCTGATTTAAAACGGTGCAGAGCAAATGTTTGCACTTCAGTTTTGTCATGTCTTGTGCAAATTAAATAAATGACTGCACCTTTTTGTACCAAAGCCAAAGGATTTAAAACATAAGTTCTATCTTCACCCTGATTGACCCGTGCCCGATAAACACATTCTATTTGCTTGTCTTGGAGCAAGCCTTCATAAATTGCTTGTTGAGCATTTCGATCGACAACAGGTGGAATAAGAGGTTGACTTGCCGGAACAATACGTACACGGTTAATCCACTGTCTCACATTATTTTGTGTAGAGAGGCTACGTTTGGCCAAATCGAACCATGGTCCCATCTCATCAAGCAGGCTCGGGGGAAGGAGGTGCTTAAGGTGCTCCTCAACCATCATAAAAGTTACCGCTTGAGAACTTGTCATGTGAGGTAAGCTTTGAATAGGTGCATCTGATTGCCACCGCCAGCCCTGAGGTACGGCTTTATTGCTCTCTATCGGAAAACGCTGAGCAATTTGATTTAAGTCACGCTGAATAGTCCTTAAACTAATATCAATACCTTCGCGCTCAAGCATTTCTTGCAATTCTCGAGTCCCGATCCATTTGCCGGTCGGTAGGCGAGACAAGATCTGCCATTGGCGATACAAACTATTCGAAGTTTCTTTTTCTATTACAGACATAAGCGTAATACATCTATATCCAATTGCTTTGGTGTCAACACAATAAAAAATCTTTACAGATTTAGCAAGTTTGTCAGATTCAGTTTATAGCCCATTGGGTAAACGATGATAAGATTTAGAAGAAAGTTATAACAATGATGCCGTACAAGTATTACAGATATATAAGTGGCACTGAAATTGCTTATTTAAAAATGAAATATAGATAAATGATAAGACGAGGTGGTTATGTCAGAACAAGAGCATGAATTACATCTAGATAATGATTTTTTTATACAAGAGCAGACAACAACAGCACTCATTAACCCAACCTCTTTTTTAGAACATATTTCTGTGCAAACTAATCTCTTTGAGCAACTTAAATCACAGTTCTTTAATGAGATGCTTGATGATGTAACATCAAATGGTGCAGCTTCTAAAAAAATTGAACAATGGTTGAGCATCCGTACTTTAGATGAGTTAAAGGAGTTAAATACCCAAGCAAAACAGCATTTTCTTTATCATGGGATTACTTTTAATGTTTATGGCGATAAAGAAGGAACGGAGCGCACTATTCCTTTTGATTTAATTCCAAGAGTAATCGAGAAAACACAATGGGAAAAAATTGCCTCAGGCTGTGCACAGCGTGTTAAAGCATTAAATTATTTCCTAGATGATATTTATCATGGACAACATATTTTAAAAGAACAAATCATTCCCGAAGAACAAATTATGGGAAATGATGCTTTTCAACCCCATATGCTTAAACATTCTTTAAAAGGAAAAATTTATTCACAAATTAGCGGGATCGATATTATCCGTGATGGTGAAGGGGAGTTTTTTGTATTAGAAGACAATTTGAGAACACCTTCTGGGGTGTCTTATATGATTGAGAGCCGAAATATTAGCCAGAAATTAATGCCTGAGCTATGTACAGCTAATAATTTACAGGGGATTGAGCATTATCCAAAACTTTTAAAAGAAATATTGCAAGAAAATTCTTCTGCAGATCAACCTTTTATTGTGGTGCTAACACCAGGGCGTTTTAATAGTGCTTATTATGAGCACGCTTTTCTAGCACGTGAAATGGATGTGCCATTGGTTACAAATCGGGATTTATTTGTAGAAAATGATCAAGTATTTGTCAAAACTATTCGTGGGCGTCAAAAAGTAGACGTAATTTACCGCCGTTTAGATGATGACTTTCTAGATCCTTTAGCATTTCGACCAGACAGTGCTTTAGGCGTAGCAGGTCTTATGTCTGCTTATTTACAAAAAAATGTCGTGATTGCAAATGCACCTGGAACGGGTGTGGCTGATGATAAATCTATCTATCCTTATGTAGATCAAATGATTCAATATTATTTAGATGAAACACCAATTCTAAAAAATGTACCCACTTATCAGTGCCGTAAAGAAGAACACTTAGACTATGTACTCTCTAATCTTGATCAATTAGTCGTTAAGGAAGCACAAGGTTCGGGCGGATATGGCATGTTGATTGGACCTAAAGCAAGCTCATGCGAAATTGATGACTTTAGAAAAAAATTGATTGCGATGCCTCATATGTATATTGCACAACCTACCTTAGCTTTATCTGTCGCTCCAACTTTAACAACAGGCGGAGTAGCGGAACGTCATATTGATTTGCGTCCATTTGTGTTGAGCTCACCTTATCGTACAGAGATTGTACCTGGTGGTTTAACACGCGTAGCTATGCAAGCTGGCTCTTTGGTCGTAAATTCATCTCAAGGTGGCGGTATAAAAGATACATGGGTTGTTGAAACATTACATTCCTGATTGTGGGTTAAAGAGGAACTTTATGGTTTTACTCAATTCGAGTGCGCATCAAATATATTGGTTGGGTCGATATTTGATGCGAGTTAAATTTGCAGCCTCTCATTTACCCTTTACAGAAGATGAGAAAGCAACAAGATTTGCAGCAGCATTTGGTTTGGTCATAGAAAATGCTGAATTACTAAATCACTATATGTTAGACAAGAAGCAAACATTTTCATTACTGAACCAGCTCATTATTGCTAAAGATAATATTCAGGAACTAAGAGGTATTTTGTCATCACATGCTTATGCAGAATTAAATAATGTGATTAATACGCTTCAAGCTCAACCTGATGCATTGAGTAAAGCAGTCGAACAATGCACACGAATACTAGAAGCGGAACATGAAGATGTTCGTTTATTTTTGTATTTAGGCCAAAAAATAGAGCAATTTGATATAGAACTGCGTTTTGGTGAAGATTTATCTGTTCTCATATCAGAGCTAGATACTGTGGTGCAACAGCTCGCTAATTTGAATTGGGAAAATATAAATGAAAATTGGCAAGCACTAAAGCAGCAACTTACGTGGGACGCTTATTATACTTTTACACAGCAGTTGGAAAATATGTTTGAGGGCTGATTATGAAATTGATGGTTAATCATCAAACGCATTATAGCTATACTGAAACTGCTCGGAATAGCATTCAGTATATTAAAATGATGCCTCAAACATCGCCTCACCAACATGTTATGAATTGGGCAATTAGCGTGCCGGGTGATAAAACAATAAAGAGAGATATATTTAACAATGTATGGATGACGGCTAGTCAGCGTTATCCATATCAACATCTTACATTTATGGCCCAAGGAATTGTTGAGCTTCGAAATGTAGAACTAGGTTGTGTAGATCTCTCTACACCTACAAATTTGTTTTTGCAGATGACAGGTGCAACTCGATGTGATTCGGAAATGTTGGACTTTGCTAAAAATATTGTAGTGGTTAGGGATCGACAGCATATTGCGTTATTAAGCGAATATATCTTGCAAAAAATACTTTATCAGCCTGAAAGTACTTCGGTTCAGACAACTGCGATCGAAGCATTTCATGCTGGTCAAGGTGTATGCCAAGATCATGCTCACATTTTAATTGCGATGTGTCGTGCGCTACAATTACCTGCACGTTATGTCTCTGGTTATCTATTTGATCAAAACTATCCGCACCTTGCCAGTCACGCTTGGGCGGAGGTATTTTTAGAAAATCAGTGGTATTGTTTTGATGTAAGCAATCAGTTGTTTACACCCAAACATCATATCTACCTTGCAGTAGGACGTGACTATCTTGATGTGGCACCTATTCGTGGCATAAGAGAGCAAGGTGGAGTTGAGAATATGATGTCTGTGGTTCAAGTGTTGGCATGTTGAATGTAAAGAGAATGAAATGACCTATTGTTGTGCGTTAAGATTGGAACAAGGTTTAGTGTTTATTAGTGACACAAGAACCAATGCAGGAGTTGACCATATTTCTGTGTTCCGAAAACTGCATACTTTCGGCGTTACCGGAGAACGTTTTATTGCCTTGCAAACTGCAGGTAACTTAGCAACAACGCAAGCTGTTATAGGTCATTTACAAAATGCCCTGACTTTGCAGCAAGAGCCTAATTTATATAGTGTTAATACGATGTTTGAGGCGGCTGAACTAATTGGTAAAACCTTAAAAACTGTTTTAGAGGATATTAGTTCGGACACCCAAGAACAAATGAATTATGCCTGTAGTATTTTGGTGGGTGGGCAGATTAAGGGTGGTGACATGCAACTTTATAATGTTTATCCACAAGGCAATTTCATTTGCGCAACTACAGATACACCTTATTTCCAAATAGGTGAAAGTAAATATGGAAAGCCTATTCTGGATCGAGCTTTATATTATGCAATGCCACTAGACGACGCATTACGTTGTAGCCTGATTTCTTTTGATTCGACTTTGCGCTCAAATGTTTCGGTTGGCTTACCACTTGATGCATTGGTATACATTAAAGATAGCTTTGTTATCCCTATGGGAAAACGAATAACTGAAGATGATCCTTATTTCTCACAGATTAGTAAACAATGGTCAGATACTCTTCGTCGGGGATTACAGGAAATGCCAAAGCCTACAGATGATTACTGGCGATAAATTTTGAATGTTTACATAAAAAAATCCAAGCATGCTTGGATTTTTTTATATTTTATTATTTAAGTGCTTTTACGAGTGGGGCGATTGCTTAATCGACAGAGTAACTCATATCCTATCGTTCCGTTTGCATCCGCAACATCATCAACTAGGCGATGCGGACCCCAGAGTTCAACTGGAGTGCCTAATTTTACTTGCTTGCCTGTCACGTCAATTGCAATCATATCCATGCTCACGCGCCCTACAACCGCACAGAGTTGTTTATCGATAGCGACATGGTTTTGTTTAATATAAGCTCGTGGATAACCATCACCGTAACCTATAGAAACAATTGCAATATCCATTGCTTGCGTGGCGCAGAAAGTTGATCCATAACCGACATGTTCATTAGTTTGAATATGATTGAGTGCAATCACTTCTGCTGAAAAAGTCATCACTGGTTTTAAGTCAAGATCATGGACTGTTTTATCTGCAAAAGGCGAGGCGCCGTAAAGCATGATACCCGGACGAACATAATCAAAATGTAACTCTGGCCATTTATAAATAGCAGCAGAGTTACAGCAAGAAGCTAACACTGGATCACAAGCTTGTTTAACCTGTAGAAATTGTTGTTTTTGTTGCTCGTTAAGTGGATGGTCTACATCTGCATTTGCGAAATGCATCGCAAGTACACAAGTAAATCCTTCAGATTTTAAAGTCTTAATAACTTCAATAATTTCTGGATTTTTAAAACCTAACCGGTTCATCCCACTATTAAGTTTCACCCAGACTTTTAAGCCTTGGCTGATGTATGCTTGTTTGTGTTTAATCAACCATTCAAATTGTTGTGGATGGTGAATGACACATTCAAATTTTTGTTTAATCGCAATTGGCATTTCATCTTCAGAAAATACCCCTTCAATTAAAGTAACAGGTTGTTGAAATCCGAGTTCACGGATTTCCAGACCTTCTTGTAGGCAGGCGACACCAAAGGCATCTGATGCATTTAAGGCTGCTAAACAGTCTTTGATTCCATGTCCATAAGCATTGGCTTTTACCATACTTACAATTTTTGAATTTGTTGCGAGTTGTTTGACACGGTTTAAGTTATATTGAAGTGCATTGCGGTCAATATAAACTGTTGCTTGGCGCACCCTCATTTACTCCTTTGGGCTAGAGATAGAGCTTATTCTTCATCATCATATTGGCTGTAATACTCAGGAGAAAGATTACTAAATCGAGTATATTGACCTTCAAAAGCAAGACGAACTGAACCAATTGGACCGTTACGCTGCTTACCAATAATAATTTCTGCAGTGCCGGCTTCTTTTGACTCTTTGTTATAAACCTCATCACGGTAAATAAACATAATTAAGTCGGCATCCTGCTCGATCGCTCCAGATTCACGTAAGTCGGACATTACAGGGCGTTTATTTGGACGGTTTTCCAGACTTCGGTTAAGCTGGGAAAGTGCGATAACAGGACATTGCATTTCTTTCGCTAACGCTTTTAAGCTACGTGAAATTTCCGAGATCTCGCCTACACGGTTATCACCCATGCCTGGGACTTTCATGAGCTGCAAGTAATCGACCATGATACAACCGATTTTACCATCATGCATTTTGGCAACACGACGAGCACGGGCACGGAGTTCAGTTGGAGGTAGGGCAGATGAGTCATCAATATACAGATGCATTTGCTGAAGCTGCAAAATTGTACCAGTCACTTTGGTCCATTCATCTGCATCGAGGTTACCAGAGCGTAAATGTCCTTGATGGACTTTACCCATTGCGGAAATAAGACGCATCGCAATCGAGTCTGCTGGCATCTCCATTGAAAAGACCAGAGCAGGTAACTTGTTATATTGCAAAACACTCTCAACCAGATTCATGGCAAAAGTAGTTTTACCCATCGATGGACGTGCAGCAACAATAATTAAGTCACCAGGTTGCATACCAGATGTTTTATTATCAAGTTCTAAGAAGCCAGTCGTTAAACCTGTAATATTGCCATCTAATTTTGAAAGCTCATCAAGCTTACTAATTACGTCTGCGGTAACAGAACTAATAGATTTTGGACCAGCATCTTTTTTATTGTTATTGTGCTGTTCTGCTAATGAGAAAATACTTGTTTCAGCTAAGTCTAAAATTTCACTAACACCGCGGCCTTTGGTGTCATAAGCATTTTGTAAAATTTCAGTACTAACTTTAATCATGCTACGAAGCGTAGAAAATTCTTTAATTTTAGTAGCATAAGTTTCTAAGTTATAGAAACTTGAAGGTGAGTCAGCCATGAGCTGCATTAAATATTCTTCGCCACCGATAGCATCAAGTAAATTTTGTTTTAAGAGCCAGTCACTTACTAAGACAGCATCATAGGGTGAGTTTTCTTGTGCTAATTTCTCGATTGCACGAAAAATATATTTATGGCGAGTCGCGTAAAAATCATTTTCTTTGAGTACATCGTTAACTTGTTCGAAAGATTCGGCAACTGTCATCAGGGCAGCTAGAACAGCCTGTTCAATAGCTAAATTGTGTGGGGGAGTGCGAAACTCTTTAAGTTGGCCTGATTCACTCGTTTTATTTTCTGTTGGAGATGAAAGCGCTAAAGAAGTGGCATTCGCCTGAGACATAATTAGACCTGATGATAAAGAAAGGTGTACACAAAGAGGCTATAAAGCCGAGAACTATCTTAAAACAAAATTAAATAAACTACCTAATTAAAAAACCAATTAAACTGAAGAACTGATCAGGAATTAATATATCTTATTTTAAAATTTGAAACATAAAAAAAGAGCATGCAAAAGCATGCTCTTTTTTTGATGAGAAATTACTCAGATACGATAGTAACGAGAACTTCTGCAACAACATCATGGTGCAATTGGATTGCGATGTTGAATTCACCAGTGTGACGAAGCGCACCATTTGGTAAACGAACTTCTGCACGGTCAACTGTAAGACCAGCATTCGTTAATGCGTCAGCGATGTCACGAGTACCGATAGAACCGAAGAGTTTACCTTCGTCACCAGCTTTAGCAGTGATAACGATGTTAACTTCATTCAATTGTTCAGCACGTGCTTGAGCAGCAGCTAAAACTTCAGCTTCTTGCTTCTCAAGTTCAGCACGACGAGCTTCAAAAGCAGCAGTGTTAGCTTCAGTAGCTGCAACTGCTTTACCTTGAGGGATAAGGAAGTTACGGCCGTAACCAGCTTTAACTGATACTTTATCGCCTAATTTACCAAGGTTCTTAATGCGTTGTAATAAGATAACGTCCACAGATCACCTCACTTATGGTTGTCAGTGTACGGAATCAAAGACAAATAGCGAGCTTGTTTGATAGCAAGTGCTAATTGACGTTGATAACGAGCTTTAGTACCAGTGATACGGCTAGGAACAATCTTGCCGTTTTCAGTGATGTACTGTTTTAAAGTGTCGATATCTTTGTAGTCGATGTACGCAACATTCTCAGCTGTAAAGCGGCAGAACTTGCGACGACGGTAAAAACGTGCCATTGATGTTCTCCTTATTCAGCTTCTTGAGCAACTTGCTGTGCTTCTTCGCGTTGAGCTTTACGCGCACGCTTTTCTTCAGCACTCTTAGCAAGCAATGACTCTTCAGTGATTGCGTGTTCACGACGGATGATAAGGTTACGAATGATCGCGTCGTTATAACGGAATAATTCTTCTAACTCATCAAGCGTAGTTTGACCACATTCAACATTCATAAGAATGTAGTGCGCTTTGTGAATTTTGTTAATTGGGTAAGCCAATTGACGACGGCCCCAATCTTCTAAACGGTGAATTTGACCTTCAGCTTCTTTGATCTGAGAGATATAGCGTTCAACCATACCTACAACTTGATCGCTTTGGTCTGGGTGTACCAAAAGTACGATTTCGTAATGACGCATTGTCAGCTCCTTACGGTTTAAACAGCCCCTAATAAAAAAAATTAGAAGCAAGGAGTCATAACTTAATAAGTTATGTCGCAAAAATTGCGAAGGCTGAATTATAGGTAAAAGTTCGACTAAAAACAAATCTTTTGATCAGAAAAGTAAAACTTCTTTACTATAAAGAGGAAATCCTCTCTTGTTTAAAAGAGAGGAAGATTTGGAGCAGGGGATTGATAGGTAAAGCTAAAGCTCAAACTTAACAGGGTAATTAATATGACCGAGTACAGGAAAAAACGTTTAGCCCACAATTGATCATTTACGGCTTTAAATCCAATAACTGATAAATATAACCAATATGCAGTCAAAGCATTAAAGGTAATTAAAAAGAATACATTGGTATAGCCAAAACAATATAACCCATTTAAAACAGCTGCAAATAATAGGATATAGATTACACATTCAATTTTCGTACGATAAATAGAACGTGCTACAGGCAAAATTGGAATTCCCGCATTTTTGTAATCATCAAAACGATAAATTGCAATTGCCCAAGAGTGAGGCATTTGCCATAAAGCGTATGCTAAAAACAAAAGCAAGGCTGCCACATCAAATTGATGAGTTACTGCTGTATAACCAATAACAGGAGGGCTCGCTCCGGAGATACTACCAATGACGGTTTGATGGATTGAAGTACGTTTGGTCCACAAGCTATAAAAACCGACATAGACAATAAAACCAATCATTGCAAACAAAAATGCATAACCATTTACACCGAACCACAAAATGCTAAAACCAATTACTCCAAGCACTAATGCATATATCAGCGCAACAGTAGGAGAGATTGTTTTTTTAACAAGTGCACGGTTTTGAGTGCGCTGCATCTTTGTATCAATATCTTGATCTATAACATTATTAACCACACAACCAGAAGCCACAACTAAAGTTGTTCCAAGTAGGGTGAGAAGTAATAATAAGATGTCTATAGAGCCTTGGGCGGCTAAGAAAAAGCCGCCCAAGGTGGTAATGAAATTACCGAAGAGAATTCCTGGTTTAGTCAGGAATAGATATTTTCTCAACATGACAATCAGTTTAGATCATCATATTGTAGTGAAGGTAATTCATAATCCACACAGAACCGATTAAAAGTACGGCGATACATAGGATTGTGTAGATGAATGCAATCATATTCCAACGTTGTTCAGATGATGTATTCATGTGTAGGAAGTACACAAGTTGTACAAGAACCTGAGCAACCGCAGTGATTGCAATCACTGTAACTAAAAGACCACGACTGAAACCACCCGCCATCACCATCCCGAAAGGGATGATGGTGAGGATAACAGAAAGGATAAATCCAACAGTGTATTGCTTAAAGTTACCGTGTGACGCACCAGCAGCATTATGCTCATGACTACTCATTAGAGAACTCCCAGTAAGTAAACGACGCTGAATACACAGATCCAAACGATGTCAAGGAAGTGCCAGAACAAGCTTAAGCAAGCAAGACGACGTGTATTCGGTAAAGTCAAACCTTTAGTTTTAATTTGATACATTAATACAAGCATCCACACTAAACCAGAAGTTACGTGGATACCGTGTGTACCAACCAAAGTAAAGAACGATGATAAGAATGCACTGTGAGTTGGACCGTGGCCTTCATGTACAAGGTGATGGAATTCATAGACTTCCATTCCAATGAACGATGCACCAAAAAGGAATGTAATAAATAACCAAGTGATAACTTGATTTACATTCTTTTTATAAGATGCAAGTACAGCAAAACCAAAGGTTACCGATGAAATCAATAAGGCAAATGTTTCAGTTAACACGAAGCCTAATGAGTCATGGAATAGGTCATATGCGCTTGGAGTGCCTGCTGGAACATGACTGCTTAATACAGCGAACGCAATGAAGAGTGATCCGAAAAGAATCAAGTCACTCATCAAGTATGTCCAGAAACCAAAAACCGTTAAGTCGGTATCATCATGTTCATGATGACCGTCATGGCCGTGGTTGTCGTGATGAAGTACTTCAGCCATTTCCTTAGTCCTTCTTCAAGTGTTTTTCAAGTAAAGCATAGCGTTCGTTTTCAATACGCTCAACTTCAGCAGCAGGAACGTAGTAGTCAACATTCTTAGTGAATGAGCTTACGATCAAGCTAACAACAGCTGCAACGAATGAAACAACAACGAGCCACCAAATATGCCAGATGAGTGCAAAGCCAAGAAGAGTAATGAACATTGCAATGACAAAACCAGCAGCACGATCAGTCGGCATGTGGATGTCTTCATATTTAGTGTTACGTGCGTATGCTACACCATTTTCTTTGTCAGTCCAGAAACGGTCGATACCGCTTGCATCTGGTTCATGCGCAAAGTTATAGAACGGAGCAGGGGAAGAGGTCGCCCATTCAAGCGTACGAGCATCCCATGGATCGCCAGTAAGGTCCATGTTGTCTTTACGTTGTAAGAAACCAACGATGATTTGCATTAAGAAACATGCAATACCAATCGCAACAAGAACAGCACCAAATAATGCAATCGCAAGGTACGGATCCCATTCAGGGTTGTCATATGTATTCAAACGACGAGTCATACCCATGAAACCAAGGATATAAAGTGGCATGAATGCAAAATAGAAACCGAAGAACCAGAACCAGAACGCAGCTTTACCCCATGCTTCGTTGAGCTTCCAACCAAACATTTTTGGCCAGTAGTAAATGATGCCGGCAAACATACCAAACACCACACCACCAATAATTACGTTATGGAAGTGAGCGATCAAGAATAATGAGTTGTGTACCAAGAAGTCCGCAGGTGGAACAGCCATAAGTACACCAGTTAAACCACCGATACCGAATGTTACAAGGAAGCCAAGCGTCCATAACATTGGAGTAGTAAAGGTGATGCGACCTTTATACATAGTGAATAACCAAGAGAAGATTTTCACACCAGTAGGAATCGCAATAACCATGGTCATGATACCGAAGAACGCGTTAACGTTCGCACCAGCACCCATGGTGAAGAAGTGGTGAAGCCATACAACGAACGCAAGAACAGTAATCGCGATAGTTGCATACACCATTGACTTGTAACCGAACAACGCTTTACGAGAGAAGGTTGCAACGATTTCTGAGTATAGACCAAATGCTGGTAATACCAAGATATATACTTCAGGGTGACCCCATGTCCAGATCAAGTTCACATAAAGCATTGGGCTACCGCCAAGCTCATTTGTGAAGAAATGGAAGCCGAAGTAACGGTCAAGAGTAAGCATTGCAAGAGTACCTGTTAATACAGGGAATGATGCAATGATTAATACAGCCGTACAAAGTGAAGTCCATGTGAAAATAGGCATGTCCATTAATTTCATGCCAGGCGCACGCATTTTGATGATGGTAACGAAGAAGTTAACACCAGATAAAAGCGTACCTAGACCAGAAACCTGAAGTGCCCAGATATAGTAATCGACACCTACACCAGGAGAATATTGAATGCCAGATAGAGGAGGGTAAGCCATCCAACCAGTCGCAGCAAATTCACCTAATACAAGTGAAAGCATCATTAAACCAGCAGCACCAGCGAATAACCAGAAGCTTAAAGAGTTCAATAATGGGAAAGCAACGTCGCGAGCACCAATCTGTAAAGGTACAGAGATGTTCATCATACCTACAACGAGACCCATTGCTACGAAGAAGATCATGATTACACCGTGTGCGGTGAAGATCTGGTCATAGTGGTCAGGATGTAGATAACCTTCGCCGCCGCCTTTAGCGAGGAAAAGTTGTAAACGCATCATGATCGCATCGGCGAAACCACGCAGAAGCATGACAACAGATACGATGATATACATGATACCAATCTTTTTATGGTCTACCGTAATAAACCACTCATTCCACAAATATCCCCATTTTTTGAAATAGGTGATACCGCCAAGCACTGCAATTGCACCAATTGCCATAAGGACCATGGTGACAAGTACGATTGGCTCTGTCGGGATAGAGTCCCAACCCAGTTTACCAAAAATCATATCCATGTCTTATTCCCCTTGAGCAGCGTGTTCAGCTGCAGCATGAGTGTCAGCTGTTGCGTGTTCAGCAGAGTGGTCAACACCATGATAGTTACTCATATAGTGGTTGATAATTGTTTCAAACAATTTAGGCTCAACAGTAGAGTAATAAGTCACAGGGTGTGGCTTAGTCGGGAACGGTTTCATAGCTTCAGCTTCAGCAACTGCTTTTTCATCACCAGCAGCTTTAGCACGATTTACTAAATGCTCGATCTGATGCTTAGAACGGTTACCATCACGTAAGGTTGCCAATTCAGCTTGGTCAAGCGTAGTTTTTTGAACTGCTTCTGGGTTAATGGTTGAACCATTACCTGCTTTAACCGCTGCTACCCATTCGTTGAATTGTTGCTCTGTAACACTATGCGCCTTGAAACGCATTTGAGAGAAACCGTAACCTGAGTAGTTAGAAGAGAAACCACGATATACACCAGTTTCATTTGCTAACAAATGAAGGTGAGTTTGCATACCTGCCATTGCATAAATCTGGCCGCCTAACTGCGGAATGAAGAATGAGTTCATTGTAAAGTTAGAAGTGATTTTAAAGCTTAACGGAGTTTTTTCAGGGAAACGTACTTCGTTAACTGTTGCAATGTTTTGTTCAGGATAAATAAAGATCCACTTAAACTGTTCAGCAATAACTTGAATAGTTAAAGGTGCTTTATCTGATTCTAAAGGACGGTATGGGTCATACTTGTGGGAACCCCACCAAGTTAACCAAGCTAAAATACCAATAATAATGACAGGGATACCCCATACTACAACTTCAATTGCAGTTGAGTGTGCCCATGTAGGTTTATAGTCTGAATCTTTATTTGACGCGCGATATTTCCAACCAAACCATAATGCCATGATGATTGAAGGAATCACCACAAGTAACATTAAATAGATCGCAGTCATCATAAGGTCACTTTGACCTTGACCAACTGGACCTTTAGAGTTTAGAAGTACCATATCACCACCACACCCAGTCAAAAGTGCGGCAAGCGTTGATAAAGACAATACAGCTAAAATCGTTTGTCTCATTTTACAACCTCGGTGAAGAGTCCCATTCCCTAATTAAATATGGGATAGCGATTAAAGTGTCGCATGATTGAGAACGCTAATCCTTAAATTTAGACTTCTCAATTATATGACACCGCTACGTTGTAGGGCATTATGCCTCATATCGACAAACTAAGCTATACATAAAGTAGGCTGAAATAATTGTTTTAAAACCCGATTTTTTTTGTAGGGTATCTAATTTCAATAGAGCTTTTATTTAAATATCAACTCACTATAGAAAAAAGGAGGCAGGGTGCCTCCTCTTTTTTTAGACATTAAATGAATGAGTCATTTACTATCATTTGATCACTTTTGTTCTTGCAATTTTGTCATGTAAAGCTTGTCGCTTTTGTCCTAATGCAAAAGCATAGTCAATAATTGTACTGATCGGCATAAAGAGTAAGTTTAATATGATAAAAACAATACTTCTTAATAAGAAGATGCGAGTTAAATTAACCTTGCTATTGTCCTCAGCATCTACAATTTTAATTCCAACGATTTTCTTACCTATACTCTGACCAAACTTTGTTAAAAGAACGGCTTGAATTGCAAGCATAATTACGACGTAAAGAAGCATTGAATGCCAAGCTTCTATTGGAATTAAAGTAAAAAGTTGCTGTTGCAATTCTGCAGCTTTAGTCGATGCGACTTCGGCAGATTGCATCTGTTTTTGTAACTCGAATAATTGCTTATATTGAGCTTCATTAAAGAAAAAAGAAGGAATTGCAGCGATCGGTAACCAAAGCAATAAATCAATAATTTTTGCTAAAGCCCGAGCCGGAATAGACGCAAGTTCATGAACTTTAGGTTCTACACGAATTTGACGAATAGTTTCATTAGTTGATGTATTCGTATTTATTGTAGGTACAGAATAACCGATAGGTTGATATACAAGTTTACCTTGGGTTAATTCTCCTAAAGCTTTCCATTCTGTCATGCCTTCATGCCAAGCTAAATCAGTTAACAAAATTTGTTGACTAGCCAACATTTGATTTACTTGTTCTAAAGTATAAGGCCCAGCTTGTTGATTATTACGTGCCAAGTAAATTTGCATAAATAAAAATTCTCTATTCTAAAGATGAAAAAAGACCCACGGATGGGCCTTTTTTTATAACATATTAGATTTGCTTGATTTTTTCTTCAGCAAGGAAGAACCATGTATCTAAAACTGAGTCTGGGTTAAGAGAGACAGATTCGATACCTTGTTCCATTAACCATTTTGCAAGATCTGGATGATCTGAAGGACCCTGACCACAGATACCTACATATTTACCTGCTTTACGGCAGGCATGGATTGCCATTGAAAGAAGTGCTTTAACAGCTGCATCACGTTCATCAAATAAGTGTGAAACAATACCTGAGTCACGGTCAAGGCCTAACGTTAACTGAGTTAAGTCATTAGAACCAATAGAGAAACCATCGAAGTGCTCTAAGAATTGCTCAGCCAACAGGGCGTTAGTTGGTAATTCACACATCATGATTACTTTTAAGCCGTTCTCACCACGTTTCAAGCCATTTTGTGCAAGTAATTCAATAACACGTTTCGCTTCAGATACTGTACGTACAAAAGGAATCATGATTTGAATATTGGTGAGACCCATTTCGTCACGAACTTTCTTAAGTGCGCGGCATTCTAATTCAAAACAATCACGGAAGTTATCAGATACATAACGGCTTGCACCACGGAAACCCAGCATCGGGTTTTCTTCTTCAGGCTCGTATAACTTACCACCAATTAAGTTTGCGTATTCGTTTGACTTGAAGTCAGACATACGAACGATAACTGGCTTGTCACCAAATGCAGCAGCAAGAGTTGCAATACCTTCAACCAATTTTTCAACATAGAAATCTACAGGTGAAGCATAACCCGCTGTACGAGTTAAAACCGCAGCACGAGTTTCACGAGGTAGGCTGTCAATGTTGAGTAGGGCTTTTGGATGCACACCGATCATACGGTTAATGATGAACTCAAGACGAGCAAGGCCAATACCTTCGTTTGGAATTTGAGCAAAGTCAAATGCACGGTCAGGGTTACCTACGTTCATCATAATTTTGAACGAAAGCTTAGGCATAGATTCGATTGAGTTGCGTTGAACTTCAAAATCTAAAGCACCTTCGTAAATGAAACCTGTATCACCTTCAGCACAAGAAACAGTTACTTCTTGACCGTCAGTTAATACTTCTGTTGCGTTACCACAACCTACAATCGCTGGTACACCAAGTTCACGTGCAATAATTGCTGCGTGACATGTACGACCACCACGGTTAGTGATAATTGCAGCAGCACGTTTCATTACCGGTTCCCAGTCAGGATCGGTCATATCAGATACAAGAACGTCGCCTTCTTGAACTTTGTCCATTTCTTTAATTGAGTTAACAATACGGACTTTACCAGAACCAATACGTTGACCAATTGAACGACCTTCACAAAGAACAGTACCTCTTTGTTTGAGAAGGTAGCGTTCCATAGTGCCTACATTTTGGCGGCTTTTTACAGTTTCAGGGCGAGCTTGAACAATATAAATTTGACCGTCATCACCGTCTTTTGCCCATTCGATGTCCATTGGCGCACCGTAATGCTGCTCAATGATAAGCGCTTGTTTAGCTAACTCTTGTAACTCATGGTCATTTAAAGCGAATTGTTGGCGATCTTGTTTTTCAACATCAACAACAACAACAGATTTACCCGCGGAACCTTCTTCACCATAAATCATTTTTTGGTGTTTAGAGCCAAGGTTACGACGTAAAACAGAATGTCTTCCTGCATTTAATAATGGTTTAGATAAGTAAAACTCATCTGGGTTAACGGCACCTTGTACAACCATTTCACCTAAACCGTAAGATGCAGTGATAAATACCACATCACGGAAACCAGATTCTGTATCAAGTGTAAACATTACACCCGCAGCGCCAGTTTCAGAACGAACCATACGCTGAACACCCGCTGAAAGTGCAACGATGTCATGATCAAAACCTTGATGCACACGATAAGAAATTGCACGGTCATTATATAAAGAAGCAAATACTTCTTTAATCGCAATAAGTACGTTATCAATACCGCGAATATTCAAGAAAGTTTCTTGTTGACCCGCGAAAGAAGCATCTGGTAAATCTTCAGCAGTTGCAGATGAACGAACGGCAACCGCGATGTCAGGGTTGCCGTTAGAAAGTGCTGTAAAAGCGGCGCGAATTTCTTGTTCTAAGGTTGCAGTGAGTGGAGTCTCTACAATCCATTGACGAATTTTAGCGCCTGTTTCTGCAAGAGCATTTACGTCATCGACGTTGAGTTGAGCAAGTTCTGCTTGAATTCGAGCGTTAAGACCACTTTGGTCTAAGAACTCACGATAGGCAGCAGCAGTAGTTGCAAAGCCACCAGGTACCGATACACCAGCATTTGATAAATGGCTGATCATTTCACCCAAAGATGAGTTTTTCCCACCTACGAGTTCGACATCGTGTTTCCCTAATTTTTCTAGACCGATTACGCGCGCTTCCAAAGTTTTCACTCCACTTTTGCAGTATTAATGTCTATCTTGGCATGAAATTATAAAAATAAAGTGCTTAGTTGAGAATTATACTAAGCGACAGTCATGTAAGATCAGTTTACTATAAAGATTATATAGCACTAAGACAAATGTTTAAGGAGAATTTTAATGTCAGAAAGTAAACAATTTAAGCGGAGTGTTTTTTTTATTTCTGATGGAACTGCAATTACTGCCGAGACTCTTGGACATTCGTTATTAGCACAATTTCCCAATGTAGATTTTGATATTCACATCATGCCGTATATTACAACTGAAGAGGCGGCAATGGATGTGGTGGTTGAGATTAATCGATGCCAAACCAAAGATGGTTGCCTACCTTTAGTATTCGATACTTTAGTCGATCCGCATGTGCGAGAGATTATTAATACGGCTAAAGCGGTTAATCTGGATGTGTTTGAAGGTTTAATTAGTAAACTTGAACAAGAGCTTGGAACACCACCAACAACATTGGTTGGGCAGACTCATGCGGTAACCGATTCTGAATATTATAAAGCCCGTATCGATGCTGTTCATTTTGCGCTTGATAATGATGATGGGGCACGTACTCGTCATTACGATAAAGCGGATTTAATCTTAATTGGAGTTTCCCGTTCGGGTAAAACACCGACTTCTATTTACTTATCTCTTCAATTCGGTATTCGCGTTGCAAACTATCCATTAACTGAAGAAGATTTAGATGATAACCGTTTACCAGCAGTATTAAGAGCTCATCGTAGCAAGTTATTTGGTTTGATGATTGATGCTGAGCGTTTGGTCGCAATTCGTAGTGAACGTAAAGCGAATAGCCGTTATGCAAGTTTTAGCCAATGCCAAATGGAGCTAAGAGCAATTGAAGGGATTTATATTTCAGAAGGCATTAAATATTTAAACGTGACCGAAATGTCGATTGAAGAGATTTCAACTCGTATTTTACAAATGACAGGATTAAAACGTCGTATTGGTTAATTTAATCAATTGTTTATTTTAACCATTCAATTTTTGTATATTAATTTATAGATAAGTTGAATGGTTTTTTTATATATATCACAGAGAAAAATTAAAGTTTTATATATAAAACTAAATATTATTAAATAGTTCTTATTGGTTATAAGCCCGTAGTTATTTTGAAACTCGTTTGTAAATTTAAATAACACTATTGAAAAGAAGTGTATGTTTTTTATTGCACATAAAAATAGTAATTCTTTATTTTTTATAAATATTTTAGAAAATCATTCATGAAAAATCCATAATTTATAAAATGTTAAATAGATCACACTTTTTTAATGTTGTGTGATTGGTTTTTGATTTTAATTATAATTTCCCACCTCGATATGGGACTATCCGATTATCAAAATGCTAAAAAAATGTGTTTTTTCATTGGTATATATCTTGCCTCTTAATTTATATGCTGCTCAAGTAGATGAATTGCGAGAGCAAGCTATTCACACTTACAAAACTGGGCAAACTCAACAAGCAATATTGCAATTAGAACAATTGCTAAATAAGTACCCGCATGACCAAAAATTATTAGCTGATTATTTAGTTGTCATGTCAAGTGAAAAAAGAGATTTATTAACCTTCTCTCAGCATTTAACAAATGTTAATTATGTGAATTTTCCAGAATATGGGCAACTACCATTAATACGTAATTTTCGTGATTTTAAACACTTTAAAGATGCAATTGAGTGGTCGAATAAATTTAATATTCAAAAGACATCTGATGGGCAGATTTTATTAGCGGTTCTATATGCTGAGGCTAAAGACCCTGTAAATGCTAAGGTGCATTTATCAGGTATTAAGAGTAAAAATCTTACAGCTGATCAATTTGTTCAAATTGCTTATGCATATCGACTTATTAATTCCCCTGTAGATGCTTTATCTGCAATCGAGCAAGCTTATCAACAACAACCAAAATCTTTTACGGTTTTGCAAGAATATATTTACGACTTGGCGGCTGTAGGCGCTTATAAAAAAGCTCAGCAGTTGCTGCTTGCCAGCGATAAAAATGTGCAAACAGAATCGTTACAACACTGGTTAAAAGTCAGCGAGTTTTCTCAACGTGTAAATAACGCAATTACTCGCTATAAATATTTGAATCGGGAAGGCATGTCGGATAGTGAAGGCTTTGCTGAGCTTGATGCTGTGTTGAAACAAGGTGAGCAAATACAGCCTTTGATTCAACCGTCAGACCCTAATTATTTAAGATTTCATTATGACTATTTGTATGCTTTGGACTTTCGTGGGCGCAGCCGTACGGTATTAGATGAATTTACTAAATTAAATGTACCGTTAGAAAAGTTACCGGCTTATGTTCGTCATGCGATTGCTGATAGTTATTTAGCTGAAAGACAACCTAAGCAGGCTGAACTCGCGTTTAAAACCTTACTTACCGAAAAAAACTACTCAGATATGACGGTATATACGGGGCTTTATTATTCTTATATTGAACAAGAAAAATATAAGCAAGCTGAACAACTTTTAAGTGAGGTTGATCGTTTAATCCCTACGTATAAATATAGCCAAGCCAAGGGAGTAGATAAATCAAGCCATCCTGATCGTGATGATTATATTGCTTTACAAGGCATGCATTTAGCTTATGCAAATCATTTGGATAAATCAGAAAAGCATTTTCAAAAACAAGTAGATCTTGCACCTGCTAATGAAGGTTTAATTAACAACCTTGCTCGTGTTGAGCGCTGGAGAGATAAACCGTTACAGGCAAAGCAAACAATTGCTCGTTTAAATGGTTTAACACCCGTTGCTAAAGATACGCGTATTAACCAAATGCAAAATGCTCAGGCTTTAGGAGATATTCCTGAGTGGCGCAAAAGTACAGAAAATCTTTTGCAATATTATCCTGAAGATAGTGGTGTAATTAAAAGTCGAAAAGAGTTGGATGATCGTGATAGAGCAACCATCTCGCACTCTACAACTTGGGGCCATAGTAAAGCAGAAAATAGCGATTCTGTGAGTGGGCAAAATGGCTTAAAAGATCGAGAAATGGAAACTCGTGTTAATAGCCCTTGGATTAAAGATAATTATCGTCTATTTGCTTGGCATCAAGATCGTTACGGTGAATACCGTTTTGGTGATGTGCATGACCAACGTTACGGTGTTGGTGCTGAGTGGCAAGCAAACCGTAAGGCATTGTCGGCAATTTTGTCGCAAAGTACAGATGGTGGCCAAGCAGGTGTTCGTCTTGATTGGTCGCAATGGTTAAACGACCACTGGCAATATCAATTGCAATATGACAGTCAGGCTAATATTCCATTACAAGCAATTGATGCTGGTGAGGATGGACAAGCTTACCGTGCTGCTTTGACATGGCAAAAAGATGAGTCACGCCAAATTGGAGCGAGCTATGGCTTAACCGATATAAGTGACGGTAATAAACAACAAGAATTTTCTACTTTTTGGCGTGAGCGATTATTTGATGCGCCTCACCATATTACTTACGGAACCGTTCGTGGATTTTATGGCAGCAATAGCCAAGATCAGACTGCTTACTTTAGCCCAAGCAATCATTACAGTGCCGAGTTGAATTTAAGCCATGACTGGGTCACTTGGCGAGAGTACGAACGCTCATTTAAACAACATTTTGAAGCTGGAGTAGGGCTATATAAACAAGCAGATTACTCCGCTCGACCAACATATTCTTTGCAATATCAACATCAATGGCAGCTCTCGCGGACTTGGCAACTTAATTATGGAATTGGTTGGCAATACCATCCATATGATGGTCATGATGAACAACATACCTACGGTATTTTCGGATTTGAAGGGCGTTTTTAATGAATAATATGATGTCAAAAATGTTGAGCTGTGTGTTTGCCTCAACATTATTACCCGTACAATTTGCCTATGCCCGCATTGAGACTGAACTACCAAAAAATCATACGGTTTCGTTAACTTTTCATGATGTGCGAGATGACGTGCTTAAGGAAGGGGACCATGATGTTTATGCGATTCAGACCAATAATCTGGCACAGTTTCTCGATTGGCTTAGCCAGTCGGACTGGAAACCGATTCGTCTAAAAGACATTGAAGAGGCGCGTAAGCAAGGTAAAGAATTACCTCATAACTCTATTTTACTGACCTTTGATGATGGTGCTTTAAGTAGTTATAGCCGAGTATTTCCTTTGCTGAAGCAATATCAGATTCCAGCAGTTTTTGCTCTTCCAACAAGTTGGTTAAATGGTAATACAAAAGCGGGTTATGAAGCCTATGGCCAAGGTAACTTAGTGAACTGGGCTCAAGTTCGTGAAATGCAAGCATCTGGGTTAGCCGAGTTTGCAAGCCATAGCGATGATTTACATCATGGGGTACTAGCCAATCCTCAAGGCAATGAGCAACCGGCTGCGACTTCTTATGCATATTTAAAATCGCAATCACGTTATGAAACCGATGCGGAATATCAACAGCGCATTTTGCAGGATTTAAAAAAATCTTATGCAGTTTTAAAAAAAGAAGTAGGGGTTAATCCTAAAGCAATTATTTGGCCTTATGGTGCCGTGAATGAACAGTTAGAAAAGCTAGCACAACAGGCGGGTTTCCAGTTTTCATTCAGTTTGGGACGTGATGGTATGAATCGCGTGAGTGACTCAACTTTTAAGCGTAGCTTAGTCATTGATAACCCTACAGCCGAACAACTGACAGAAGGCATGTTAAATATTCTGAATTTCGAAGAGTCAGATTTATTTAAGCAATCGCGTCATTTTGTGAGTATGGATTTAAAGCACTTAGCAGCGCAACAAAACTCTCAGACTGATGAAAAATTAGGGCAGTTGTTATCAAAACTGTATAGCTTAAAAAACAATGCTTTAATCTTAAAGCCTTTAGAAGACAAAGATGGAGATGGGCAATATGATGTTGCCTATTTCCCTACAGATAAAATGTCTGTTCAACAAAATATTTTAAACCGTAGTTTATGGCAGGCTCAAACTCGCGCAGGTCAATCTGTAATATTAGAATTACCTGCTTATCCGCGAAAAGATAGACCATTTTTAACTATAGATTTGGCTAAAGATATTGCGCGTTTTAACAGTAATTTAAGTGGTGTTCAGCTTAATGCAGGATCATCTTTAAATTGCGCAATGCAAAAAATAACCGTGCAAGAAAGCAGTTGCATTGAACAATCAAAACAGCTGGAACAACTGAGTGAACTGACTAAAGAAGCGGTCAAACCTTATTTAAATATGAGTAATCAGGCACAGTTTAGTTTATTGCTTACACCTGATTTAGATCATGTGGAAAATCTACCTGAGCTTATCAAAACGCTTTTAATGCAACATGACTTAGTCAATTTGAAGTTTGATGTGATTGGTAAGAAAAAACAATTTAATCAGTTGTTAACGCTCTTAAATACACTTGATCAAAATGATAAGCAAAGAATAATGCTGACTTTAGTATTACCAGAAAATTCGCAACAAAATGCTTGGGAAGATGTTCAGCAAGGACTCTTTTCTATTCAGCGAGTAGGAATCCAGAAATTCGGTATTGATGGCTATGACTTTGAAAAATCAAAAGATGTTCATCAATATTTATATAATCCGCTTAGTCTGAATGCTAGCCCTGTGATGTATCAGCCTTTTGCTGGATTGGTAGAGGGGAAAAAGTAATGAGGGTATTACTCGATATTCTGTTTGCTTTTGCCTTTTTATATCCCTTACTGATGGCTTGGACATGGATGGTAGGGGGACTTTGGTTTTTCTTTAAAAGAGAATACCGCGAACAAGCGCTTCCTGAACCGACAGGTGAAGGATGCAGTATCATCATTCCGTGTTTTAACGAAGAAGCGCAAGTACGCCAAACAATTCGTTATGCGTTACAAACCAAATATCCGAATTTTGAAGTCATTGCTGTTAATGATGGAAGTAGTGATAGGACCGCCGAAATTCTAGATGAATTGTCAGCGCAAGATTCACGACTTCGGGTTGTACACTTAGCAGAAAATCAGGGTAAGGCCGTAGCTTTAAGATCGGGAGTACTGGTTAGTAAATACGAATATCTTGTTTGTATTGATGGCGATGCGTTGTTGCATCCGCATGCGGTACTTTGGTTAATGCAACCTTTTATTAACTTCCCGCGAATTGGTGCTGTAACTGGTAATCCTCGAATTTTAAACCGATCTAGTATTTTAGGAAAATTACAAGTTGGTGAGTTTTCTTCGATTATTGGTTTGATTAAACGTGCACAACGTACATATGGTCGTATTTTTACCGTATCTGGTGTGATTGCAGCATTTCGTAAAACTGCACTCGCTCGAGTCGGGTTTTGGTCAGACGATAAAATTACCGAAGATATTGATATTTCATGGAAGTTACAGCTAGACCATTGGGATATTCAGTATATTCCACAAGCGCTTTGTTACATCTATATGCCTGAGACATTTAAAGGTCTATGGAAACAGCGTCTTCGCTGGGCGCAAGGTGGGGTAGAGGTTCTTATAGAATATATTCCACAAATGTTCAAACTGCGTGTTCGAAGAATGTGGCCGGTCATGATTGAGGCGCTAGTCAGTATTATCTGGTCTTATGTGATGATCATGATCTTCACGCTATTTTTTGTTGGATTATTTGTTGAACTGCCTCAGCAATGGCAGATCAAAACGCTTATGCCGCAGTGGTACGGTGTAATACTAGGCGGAACATGTTTGATCCAGTTTTTAGTGAGTTTGTGGATTGATCATCGTTATGACCGAGGGCGTTTTTTTAGAAATTACTTTTGGGTGATTTGGTACCCGTTATTTTTCTGGCTACTGACTTTGTTCACGAGTGTCGTTGCGGTACCAAAAACTTTATTTAACACAAAAAAACGTGCCCGTTGGGTAAGTCCAGATCGAGGCTTCCGTGGAGATAACCCATGAAACTTGAGGAAAATAAGGATATAGAGACTTTAGATATCCCTGAATATATTGATCAGCCAGAATATGTCAAAAATAAAACAGCAAACTATACATTACAAACCATTGGCTGGATTTGTTTAATGTGGTTGCTTTTCCCGTTGGTTTCACTGTTTTTATGGGTTTTTGAAGGTCACTTAATTTATGATTACGTCTGGATAGACCACTTATCAGAAGTTAAGACCTTATTACATTTAGCATTAATGATCGGAATTAGCGCGCTTATTTTAATTTTATGGGCAAGTTATAACTGGATTAGGTTTAGTGGTGAGGACCGACGTGCTAAGGCACCTAATAGTTCTGTAGAATTATTAGCGGCCCAATTTTCAGTTACTTCCGACATGCTAAATGATTTGCAAGAAAAACAGCGCATCATTTTGCACTACGATGATCATGGTAATTTGCAAAAATATGAGTAAATAAAAAAGCATGGCCTAAAACCATGCTTTTTTTTACTTTTATGGTATTGCTCTGATAATAATATCAACGGGTTGTTCTATACCATCCATGCTGTGAATAGATCTATTGGTAATTTTAACAATTGGCCATGTTTGCAATTTACAGTTGGGTTTCTGAAGTGCTGCATAATAACTGTCGGATTTAAAAAATACTTTTTTGGTGGTTGCAGTATTGGGAGTCAAAAGACGCTTAAGCCATGGTTCGTTTACTTGGGTTTCTAGAAAACGTAATGCCAGAATGCTTTTAACACGATTGTTAAATAACCTGCGGTTTTTGATAATAAGTGGGTGAGTAATTAACTTATGTGTACCCATCTGACTATGGGGCAAAATAAAATGAGGGGTGATTTGGAAGACAGTCACAAATTTTGCTTGCTGGCAGATTTTTTCAAGATGAGTCACGCTATCTTGATTTGTACCAATAATCGCGACAGATGAATGTGAAAAGTCAAACTCTTTAATTGATGTTGAGGAAATCACTTGACCAGTAAAATCTTCGAAATCTTGAGAGATATTCTGAAAAATTACTGATTTTGAAGTGTTATTTTTAATATTAATACTCATTTTCCAAAAGTCCTTTTGGTTTTTTAAATCATGATGTTTTTATCGTTTTAATATAAATAACCAAGCAGGAAGTTGGGGTAAAGTCTTTTCAGATAGATGGTCATCCCATACTCAAAATCAATTCAAGTATGGGAGCTTAAAGTAGAGTTTAATGTTCTGTTTTTACATTCATGAGTTGTGTAAAGCTTTCTAAACGTTTAGCTGTATCGTATACATCGCATGTAAAAATAAATTCATCAACATCATACGTCGCTAATAACTTTTGTAAGCCAGAGCGAACAGTTTCTACAGAACCAATTTGCGCCATTGCATAGAAGTTTTCGACAGAAAGTTGTTCTGCTGTATTCCATAATCCCTGCATTGATTCAACTGGTGGTTTCAGCTTCAAGCTTTCACCACGGATTAAACCTAATACGCGTTGGTAGGCACTTGTTGCTAGAAACTGTGCTTCTTCATCTGTATCGGCTACAACAACAGGTACACCCATTGAAACATATGGCTTATCTAGATACTCAGAAGGTTCAAAGTTCTCTCGATAGAGTTGAATTGCTTGACCTAACATACGTGGTGCAAAATGTGATGCAAATGAGTAGGGAAGTCCAAGTTTTGCCGCGAGTTGTGCACTAAATAGGCTAGATCCAAGTAACCAAACAGGAACATGGGTGCTTTGCCCTGGTGTTGCAATAATTTTTTGTCCTGCTTGAGGTACATCGAAATATTTTAAGATTTCGACAACATCTCGAGGAAACTGATCTTCTGTTTCTTGATGACCACGGCGTAAAGCTCGCATGGTGAGTTGATCTGTACCGGGAGCACGGCCTAAACCAAGTTCAATACGATTTGGATATAAAGTAGCAAGCGTCCCGAATTGTTCTGCGACAACTAAAGGGGCATGGTTAGGAAGCATAATTCCGCCTGAACCTAAGCGAATATGCTCTGTATGTGCTGCAATAAAACCGAGTAAGACAGCGGTAGCTGAACTTGCGATACCATCCATGTTGTGATGTTCAGCAAGCCAGAAACGTTCATAACCTAGTTTTTCTGCATGTTGTGCCAATTCTAATGCGTGACGTAATGAGAATTCGATGGTTTTATCATTACGAATAGGAGCAAGTTCCAAAATAGAGAACTTGGTATCTTGAAGTGATCGCATGCGATATTCTCGAATAAGGGTATATCGAAATAATACGATATATAGGGTGCGATGTATATCGTTTTTTTTCGATATTAAATTTTATCTATCAATAAAAAAGCACCCGAAGGTGCTCTTTTGATTTATCTGTGAATTAGCGGTTTTTGTACCAACCACGGTGTAAGCCATTGTCATGGCGACGGCTACCGCCTTTATAATAACGACGGTCACCATCGTAATATCTACGGTCATCACGATCGTAACGTCCGCGGTCATAACGGTCATCGTAGTTACGATCTTCAGCAACTTTACGACCTAATGCAGAACCACCAGCGGCACCTACTGCTGCACCGATGTATCCACCGTTGGTACCGCCCATATTTTTGCCGACTGTATAACCAGCACCACCACCTAAAGCACCACCAATTGCAGCTTCTGTACGATTACGACGATCACTTGCTGCTGCTGCGCCACCAGCACCACCTAAAGCAGCACCGATTGTTGCGCCTGAGGTACCACCAATACTTTTACCGATTGCAGTACCCACTACACTACCTAAAGCAGAGGTTGCAGCAACACGTGTGCCATTGTCCGCATGTGCAACTGTTACCATAGAAGATGTTGCAATTAATGCACTAGCCAACCAAATATTCATTTTCATCGTAGAACTCCATGTCCTTTTTTACTGGAAGGACAGTTATCTTTATCTTGGGGTAAATGTAATAAAAAATTTCGTGATAATTATGGAGATGCCAAACGGAGATACGAGTGTTTTGTGTCGGTTTGTAGTGTTTGTATTAATTTGTGGATAAACCATGAGCATACGGAATATGAGCGTATAGCTTCATCACAATAAAAAAGCACCCGAAGGTGCTTAAATATGTGTTTGTCAAATTTGATTAGTGATGACGACGGTGTTTTTTCTTCCAGTGTTTAGAAGATTTAGTTGTATAGCGGTCTTTAGAAATTTTATTACCTAAAGCAGAACCACCCGCAGCACCTAAAGCAGCACCGACATAACCACCATTTGTACCGCCCATGCTTTTACCAACGGTATAACCAGCACCACCACCTAAAGCACCGCCAATCGCTGATTCAGTACGGTTACGACGATCGCTTGCAACAGCTGCACCACCAGCACCACCTAAAGCAGCACCGATTGTTGCGCCAGATGTACCGCCCATGCTTTTACCAATTGCAGTACCTGCTACGCTACCTAAAGCAGAAGCGGCTGCTACATGTGTCGTATTGTCAGCATGTGCCACAGTAACCATTGAAGTTGCTAGAACAGCGCTGCATAACCAAGCATTTAATTTCATTTTTGACTCCGTGTCCCTAGTTGCAGGACCCTATATCTTTTGTTACGGCAAATGTAACAAAACACTTCTTTTCAAATATGGAGAACCATCTTTTGATTATTGCAGTTTAGTGTCTGGTTTGTATGTTTTCTATTAAAATAGAATATTTAATACTCATATAGATAAATTAAGCTTTATTTAGTTTTAAAGGATTTACTCACGATCAGGACATAGAAAATTTATTAAAGCTCTTGTCGCAGACGACATATGTTTATGTTGTGCGTACAGTACAGAAAAGGGCCGTGTGTGACCTGCATAAACCTCAAGTAGGGGCTGCAATTTTCCTTGCCGAATCTTTTCATTAACAATAAAGCTATAACTCTGACATATTCCTAATCCACTTTCAGCAAGAGAAACTACTCCCAAAATATCTTCTTTTACTAAAATCCGATTTGATGGTATCCATTGAATTTCATTATCAACATTTTTAAAAAACCATGGAGTAATCTTACCCGTGCTCGGTAATTCAAAGGCAATACATTGGTGATGGTTTAAGTCTTCCAAGGTTTGAGGAACACCCATACGTTTTAAATATTCGGGTGAAGCAACAAGTTGAAGAGGGGCAAGCTCCAAAGGTCTGGCAACGAGAGTGCTACTAGGAATCTGACCTTGACGAATAGCTAAATCAAATCCTTCCGCAATTAAATCGACGTTTCGATTAGAAATACTGACTTCTATTTGAATATCTGGATATTGCAAAAGAAATTTTTGTAGTAATTCTGGAAGGCGATAGTGTCCATAGGTGGTAGGTACACTTAATTTAATTTTGCCGGAAATTTGCAGTTGCTTACCTTGAATAGTACGCTCTGCATGGTCAATTAACTGAAATGCATGTTGCATCTTTTCATAATAAAGTTGACCAGCTTCAGTCAGGCTCAAATGACGGGTTGTTCTTCTAAAAAACTGAATGCCAAGTTTTTTCTCTAGCCGCGTAATTGTTCTACTAATGACTGAAGGAGTTGTTGCTAAATAAATTGCAGCTGCACTAATAGAAAGCTTCTCAGCCACAATTAAAAACACTTCAATATCGGCAAGATGGTCAAATTGACGAGACATTTTGTCCTCAAACGCAAAAAAGATTTGTAAAGGTGGTTGTTTATCTACCTGATTGGCAAAAATAGAATATATCCATCCAAAATATAAATCCAGCAAATGGTTGGAATGAAGGTCGAATGATGAAATCTCTAAATAAAATAATGCTTGCAGTAGTTGCCGTTTCAGCAGCATTCAGTGCAAATGCTGCTCATGTGTTGGTTGTATTGTCTGATGAGGCGCATTTAGAGCTAAAAAAAGGTCATATTTTTAAAACAGGCTTTTACTTAAATGAGTTGATGCAACCTACAAAAATGCTTTTAGATGCAGGTCATACAGTAACTTTCGCTACACCAAAAGGGAAAGCTCCAACCTTAGATGAATCATCAAATAATGCGATGTATTTTAACCAAGATGAAAAAGCATTAAAGCAATATGCTGGTTTATTGCATGATCTAAAATTAACATCTGCTCAAGATTCTCCAGTTGTGAGCCTATCTCGTATTGAACAAATTGGTGTGGGTCAGTTTGATGCTATTTATATTCCAGATGGGCATGCACCTATGCAAGATCTATTAAAAGATAAACAACTTGGAAAAGTACTTACAGCTTTCCATAAAGCTGGTAAACCTACTGCGTTGGTCTGTCATGGTCCTATTGCATTAATGTCTACTTTACCTAATGCCTCGGAAGTAGTTGGTCAACTCGAACAAGGCAAGCCAGTAAAAACTGGTGAATGGATTTATAAAAATTATCGAATGACGGTGATTAGTAATCAGGAAGAAGAGCAGGCTAAAGCTTTATTAAAAGGTGGAGAAATGAAGTTTTATCCACAAACGGCTTTACAGTCACTTGGCGCTAAGTATCAAAGTAATACCACTGCGTGGACTCCAAACGTAGTGGTGGACCGTGAACTTATTACAGGACAAAATCCAGCATCGGCTATTTTAGTGGGTAAAACTTTATTAGAAAAATTAAAATAAGTTGGCTAGGCAAAGAGGTTTTTAAATAAAGCCTCTATTGTCATATAGAGGAAAAAGATGACTTATTATTTTCTACAGAAAAGCCAAATTATAGGCAAGTAAATAAATCTTATTCGAAATCATTATATTTATACTCCTCTACTTATTGGGAAAGTTGATGAATTGGCTGATTATATATGTCATTTAAGCAGCATAATCTGTAAACTATGCGCTATTTTTACGATTTTGCTTATCTTCTATACTTACATAGCGTTCGATAAGCTTTTTGGACTTTTGAGATATTTCCTCTTATGAAAGCGTCACTCCGTTTACGACTTGATCAACTCTGTGATCGACATGAAGAACTTACTGCATTGCTTGCAGATGCTGAAGTGATCTCCGATAACAAACGTTTCCGTAAATTGTCTCGTGAACATAGTGATTTATCTGAAATTACCGAAGTTTGGGGCAAATACCGTCAAGCAGAAGAAGATATTGAAACTGCTGAAATGATGAAGTCGGACCCAGACTTTAAAGATATGGCAGAAGAAGAAATTCAAGCCAATAAAACATTGCTTGAAGAATTAGAAAGCCAACTCAACATTTTGATGATTCCAAAAGATCCGAATGATTCTAATGCGGCTTATTTAGAAATCCGTGCTGGAACAGGTGGTGATGAAGCCGCGATTTTCTCTGGTGATTTGTTCCGCATGTATAGTAAATATGCAGAGACACAAGGCTGGCGTATTGAAGTGCTTTCTGAAAATGAAGGCGAGCATGGTGGCTTTAAAGAAGTTATTTGCCGTGTAGATGGTGATGGCGTTTACGGCCGCTTAAAGTTTGAAAGTGGTGCTCACCGTGTGCAACGTGTGCCAGCCACTGAATCACAAGGTCGTGTGCATACGTCAGCATGTACAGTTGCGATCTTGCCTGAAATTGACGTTGATACTAACGTTGAAATTAATCCGGCAGATTTGCGTATTGATACTTACCGTGCTTCAGGTGCGGGTGGTCAGCACATTAACAAAACCGATTCGGCCGTGCGTATTACTCACATTCCAACTGGTACAGTCGTTGAGTGCCAAGAAGAACGTTCACAGCATAAAAACAAAGCTAAAGCGATGGCATTGTTAGTATCGCGTTTAGAAAATGCTAAACGTGCGGCAGCAGATGCCGCGACTTCTGAAATGCGCCGTGATTTGGTCGGTTCTGGTGATCGTTCGGAACGTATCCGTACGTATAACTACCCGCAAGGGCGTATGACGGACCATCGTATTAACCTAACTTTATATAAGTTAGACGCGATTATGGAAGGTGATTTAACTGAATTGCTCGATAGCTTACATCGTGAATATCAGGCAGATCAGCTTGCGATGCTTGCACAGGAAAATGGCGGCTAATGAATATTGCTCAAGCGCTTGCAATTCGTGGTGAGCCTGACAGTTATGAACGGCAAGAAAATGCTTGGTTACTTGAGCATTTTCTAAAAATCAATTCGCTTGAATTAAAGTTTAGACTTGAGCAAGAGTTAACTGCCCAACAAGAGCAAGATTACTTGGCTGGTCTAGAACGTATCCAAAATGGTGAGCCTTTAGCTTATGTGACGGGTTCACAGCCATTTTGGACACTCGATTTAAAAGTAACGTCTGATACTTTAGTGCCACGTCCGGATACTGAAATTCTAGTTGAAACCATTTTAAATCTAAATTTGCCAAATACTGCAAATATTGTTGATTTGGGAACGGGAACAGGTGCAATTGCGCTTGCATTAGCAGGTGAACGTCCAGATTGGCAAGTCACGGCAACTGATATTTATGCGCCTACTTTAGAAGTCGCAAAAGAAAATGCACAAGTTCATAATTTGCAACGTGTGAAATTTGCCTGCGGCGCTTGGTTTGACCCACTTGAACCGCAAAAGTTTGATTTAATTGTTTCTAATCCGCCGTACATTGACCCTGAAGATGAACACATGCAAGCTTTGGCTACAGAACCACGCCGTGCATTGGTTGCAGATCATCAGGGACTGGCTGATATTGAAATTATTATTGCTCAAGGCAAAAACTGGTTAAAACCGCAAGGCTGGATTGCACTAGAGCATGGTTATGATCAGGGACAAGCAGTTCGAGATATTTTCACAGAGCATGGTTTTAGTGAGATTAAAACCATTCAAGACTATGGCCAAAATGATCGAGTCACTTTGGCATGCTGGATTTAAAGTTATTTTTGTAGCGTATTACGCCAACGTAACAACCAGTTTTCTATAAGTTTCATTAAGGTATCGGTTACTTTACCCAATAGCGCCAATAAAATAATTGCAATGATAACAATATCTGGGCGAGAGGTTTCTCTGCCATCACTGAGTAAATAGCCAATCCCTTGAGTAGCTGCAATCAGTTCAGCTGCAATCATAAACATCCACGATAAGCTTAAGCTGTTGCGTAAACCCGTTAAAATGCCCGGAGAGGCTGCCGGTAAAATAATAGATATAATCCGCTGAAAAGCATTAAGCCGATAAACTTTTCCAACTTCAATGAGCTTTTTATCTACATTATGAATTGCTGCAACTGTATTGGTATAGGTTGGAAAGAATGCTCCGATTGCAATCAATGTAATTTTAGAACCTTCGTCAATTCCTAACCAAAGCAATAACAGGGGAATCCAAGCAAGACTTGGAATTGATTTAATTGCTGAAAAAGTTGGTTCTAAATATGCTTCTGCTTCTTTACTTAATCCAACCCAAATTGCAAAAATTAAACCTAAACCGCTTCCTATAATAAAGCCCAACAGAACACGCCATGTACTAATATAAATATGGGCAAATAGATCGCTATGAGCTAAATCTAAAAAAGATTGCCATAAACTAGACGGTGCAGGGAGTAGATAAGCATCGATATAGCCATTTCTGACTAAAAACTCACAAGCCGTTAAAAAGATGAGTGGAATGAGTAGCGCTTTAAACCACCGTGTAAATTTGTGGTTTAGATGCTTTTTCTGAGATTTTGAAGCCTGCTGAGCTAAGAAGTGATTTAGCTCAGCTTTGTTAAGTGAATCACTCATATACTATTTCACGACTTTTTGAGCAAAACGTGGGTCTAGCAACTGATCAACCACTTGATTGACGTTGGTACCTTTTCTAACCAAATCTTCTTCAGTCAAAATTTTCCCAGAACGTTTTAGCGCTTGTGCTTGAGTTGCTGATGGAATGCTTTGATCGAAGTTGGTTCGGCTCAGTTGTAGTTTAGCCACAGGTAAAGGAAGTTTTGATTCTTGAGCTAAAAGTGCTGCCACTTTATCTGGATTGGCTTTTGCCCATTTTCGGGCTTGTTCATAGGCTTTAATAATGGCCTCTACCGTTTCAGGGCTTTGCTTTGCAAAATCTTCTTTAACGCTCAGTACACTATAGCTATTAAATCCAACATTACGATAAAGCAATTTGGCACCCGATTGAATTTGAGCAGAAGCCATTAATGGATCAAGTCCAGCCCAAGCATCTACTTGGCCACGCTCTAATGCAGTTTTGCCGTCTGGGTGTTGTAGATGAACCAGTTGTACATCACGTTTACTCAAACCGACTGTATCTAGTGCTTGTAGTGTAAATAAGAAAGGATCGGTTCCTTTGGTGGCTGCAATTTTTTTACCTTTTAAATCTTTTAGGCTTTTAATTGGTGAATTTTTTGCGACAACAAGGGCGGTCCATTCCGGCTGGCTTTGTACATAAACCGTTTTAATTGGACTACCATTCGCTCGACTTAATACAGCAGCTAATCCAGCGGTAGAAGCAAAATCGATGCTGTTACTGTTGAGATATTCTAATGAGCGGTTACTACCTTGACTAAAAACCCATTTAATTTGGGTATTTGGCAGTGCTTTTTCGAGAAGTTTTTGATCTTTAACTACTAAACTGGTTGGTGCATAGTAAGCATAATCAAGTTTAAGCGTAGTCGGAATTGCTGCAAAAGCAGATGAAGCAAATACAAACCCCAATGTTGATGCCAACAAAGTCTTTGGTAGAGAAAATTTTGATTTTAAAGACATGATAAAAATAAAACCGAAATGAAATAGGAGATCATCCTTTCACGTGTTTAGAGGCTTATGAACTTAGTTATTTTGATTTATAAATCAGTTTGAAAGATAAAAGTTTGAATAAAATTATAAATCACTGTTTTTATGACTATTATCAAATTTTAAATAATGCATTTATCTGAAATATTGAATTTAAAATACATAAATATCATAAGCTTAAACTCTAACGCCTTAAGCTTCATTCGATGTATATGTTATTGCTTGTGTCCAGTTAAATTATCTCGATATGCACCTGGGCTGACCCCAGTCCATTTTTTAAAAGCACGGTGAAAGGCACTTGGGTCATGGAAGCTTAAATCTTCACTAATATCTTGAATTGAGTCATTCGTTTTGCTTAAGCGTTGAACAGCAATATCACAGCGGATTTCATTTTTAATTTGTTGATAGCTTACACCTTCATGTTTCAGTCGACGTTGAACGGTGGCTTCTGAAATATTGAGTTGCTGAGCTACATCTTTGAGTTCGGGCCATTGTGCAGGGTGGAGTTTCAATAAATGGCGACGAATAAGTACACTTAAGGCATTTTCATTTTTAAAGCGAACTAAAAGATTTTGCGGAGTTTGCTCTAAAAAATCATAAAGCGCTTTTTTATCTTTCTTAATTTTAATATCTAAATAGTGGGCATCGAACTCAACTCGATTTATCTCAGCATTAAATTGAATATCTTCACCAAAACGAACGAAATAGTCCTGAATATCTTGAGGTTTAGGACAACGTACCATAATAGTATTTAAACCAATTCGCTGGTCTACCAACCAACACATAAGTCCGTGCACTAATATTAAAAAGGTTGCGTAGGTAAACATGCGTTTAGGCTGTTCACGATCATGAATCACTAAATAAGCTTTGTCTTGCTCTCGAATGAGTTCTCCATGCATGTCATCTAGAACAAAGTTAAAAAACTTCAAAATATCGTAGAGTGCTTTTTCTAAAGTTTCAGCCGTACTGACGAGTTTAGTCAGTAATTTATAGCTTCCACGACGCATGGGGTGGCTATCCATCCCAAAAAACTCATCGTTCATGGCATTGGCAAGCTCTATCCACAATTGGGCATAGGTTGTAACAGGCACACGTGCCTTTGGCGACATCAGTAATTCAGCGGGGATGCCTGCTTTATTTAGAATTATTTGTGTATTTAGGCCTTTGGCATAAGCCGCACTCAGTGCTTCATGTACTAGTGCAATCGAAATTGTGCCTTTACTTAAAGAAGATTGGACAACCATGTCAAAGACTCATATTTTCTTCATATATTTCAAGTGAAATACTGCATATTTAAAATTTGGATTGATCAAAAGCTGCAAACATTTTGAGGCTTTTTGAAATTGTATCGGAAAACAACAACTTTTACTCTCACTACTAAGTTTAAAGAACATTTCTATAGGACATTACACAATGAAAATTCAAGGGAAACATTTCGTAATTACAGGTGGTGGCTCTGGTTTAGGTGCTGCAACAGCTGAGTATTTAGTCCAGCAAGGTGCTTCAGTTACCTTGGTAGACATGAATACAGAAGCAGGCGAGCAACAAGCAAAACAGTTGGGGCCAAAAGCTGACTTTGTAAAACTTGATGTGACCGATGAAGCTGCTGCTGAACAGTTCTTTAAAGATGTGTTGACAAAACATGGTCATTTGCATGGTTTGGTGAACTGTGCCGGTATTGGCCCTTCTGCGAAAGTGGTTGGCCGTGAGGGCGTTCATGACTTGGGATTATTTGCAAAGACTTTAAATATTAATGTTACAGGTACATTTAACATGCTGCGTTTTGCAGCAGATGCAATGAGTAAAAACACGGTTGAAGAAGGTGAAGAAGATCGTGGTGTAATTGTTAACACTGCTTCTGTTGCCGCATTTGATGGTCAAATTGGTCAGGCTGCGTATTCTGCATCAAAAGGCGCTATTGTTGCGATGACATTGCCGATTGCTCGTGAGCTTGCGCGACATGCTATTCGTATTATGACCATTGCACCGGGAATTATGGAAACCCCAATGCTTAAGGGTATGCCACAAAATGTACAAGATGCTTTGGGGCAAATGGTGCCGTACCCATCTCGTTTAGGAAAACCAGAAGAGTTTGCTCGTTTGGTGGCACATATTGCTGAAAACTCTTACTTAAATGGTGAAGTCATCCGTCTAGATGGTGCAATTCGTATGGCAGCAAAATAATAAAAATAAGGATGCTGAAATGATCTTAAATGCTGAACAAAGTATGGTTCAGGAGATGATGCGTAACTATGCGCAAAATCAGTTAAAGCCAACTGCTGCACATCGCGATAAAACTCATGAATTTCCAGCTCAGGAACTCAAAGATTTAGGTGCACTAGGCGCTATGGGGATGACCGTGCCCGATGAATGGGGCGGTGCCGGAATGGACTATGTATCTTTGGTACTCGCAATTGAGGAAATTGCCGCAGGCGATGGTGCTATTTCGACAATTGTAAGCGTACAAAACTCTTTGATTTGCGGTATTACACTGGCATACGGTTCAGAGCAGCAAAAACAAACCTATTTGCCAAAATTTGCCTCTGGCGAATGGCTAGGATGCTTTTGTTTAACTGAGCCACATGTCGGTTCCGATGCGAGCGCGATTTTATGTAAAGCCGAGCGAGATGGCGACCATTGGGTGCTTAATGGCGTAAAACAATTTATCACCAGTGGTAAAAATGCCCAAGTGGCTTTGGTGTTCGCGGTCACAGATAAACAAGCTGGTAAAAAAGGTATTTCGTGCTTTCTTGTACCCACCAATACACAAGGTTACTTGGTGACTCGTATTGAAGACAAAATGGGTCAACATGCTTCAGATACAGCGACCATTACTTTTGAGGACTGCCGAATTCCTTTAGAAAATTTGGTGGGGCAAGAGGGTGAAGGTTATAAAATTGCATTATCTAATTTGGCAGCTGGACGTATTGGTATTGCAGCTCAATCGGTAGGTATGGCAAGAGCGGCTTTTGATGCAGCGGTGCAATATGCAAATGAGCGTAAAGCTTTTGGAGTCGAATTAGTTCAGCATCAGGCGGTTGGTTTCCGTTTAGCCGATATGGCGACCCAGATTGAAGCGGCACATCAGTTGGTTTTACATGCTGCAACTTTAAAAGATGCGGAGCTACCTTGTTTAAAAGAAGCCTCAATGGCAAAGCTATTTGCATCTACTATGGCTGAGCGGGTGTGTTCGGATGCGATTCAAATTCATGGTGGTTATGGATATGTGAGTGATTTCCCTGTAGAGAGAATTTATCGTGATGTTCGTGTAAGCCAGATTTATGAAGGTGCTTCTGATATTCAACGTTTGGTGATTGCGCGTGAAGTGGCTCAAGTTTAAATATTAGATTTTTAAAAAATGTTGTTGACTGCAAAAAACCGCAATTGTTATGCGGTTTTTTGCAATTAAATGAAACTCACTTTTTAAGGATTAAATTTGAGCTTTGACTTCCTCACCAATCAAATAAAAAGTTCCGCCTGCAATATAGTGCAGGCTGCGAAGTTCTTTTGGCGCATCTTGAAAATGCCAGTGCCCATCTCTAAAAACGCGGCTATCTGCCCATGCACCTACAACAGAACCAATAAATAAATCATGAGCTGACTGATTATGTGGTTCTGGAATAAGTTTACAGACAAGCCATGCAATGCAACCTGATACAAGCGGGCTGGTAAGGCCTTCTTGATAGAATAGCTCAACACCGCAATGCTCAAGTTTTTCTGGATCATCCAACTTACTAATGGTTCCAAGTTGATGAGTCAGATCGAGCTGTGCATAGCAGGGAACTTGTAGTGTGAAATAGCCACTTTGCTCAACGAGTTGTCGGGTTTTAGTGCTTTTGTCGAGAACTACGGACACTTTAGCTGGTTTGAACTCTAAGGCACATGCCCAAGCGGCAGCCATCACATTGCGGTCATCACCATGTTGTGCAGAAACAAGCACAGTTGGGCCATGATTTAATAAACGATAAGCTTTTTCTAACTCTACAGGTGCAATATATGATTGCGTCATATTTAGCCTAAGTAATAAAGAAAATAGATATTTCTATTGTTGCAGAAAGCTTGATAGATGCAATGTTGATAAATAAGCTTTATTAGAATAAAAAAGTTGTTTCTATTTTATAGCTTTCATAATAACGAACTTAATCATAAAATCATTTCGCTTCTAAGTGAAAGGATTAACGTGTGACCGAGCTTCAAGATATCGATTTTGTAGAGTTAAGTGATGAAGAAATGCATCTCTATAGCCGTCAGATTTTACTTGATGGATGGGATATTGAAGCTCAGGAAAAACTCAAACTTGCTAATGTGCTGATTGTAGGTGCTGGTGGAATAGGCTGTAGTAGTGCAGAGCTACTTGCGCGAGCAGGAGTTGGGAAAATTACACTGATTGATGCAGATACGATCGAGATAAGTAATTTACAGCGTCAAATTGCATTTGGTCATGAAGATATCGGACGTTATAAAGCAGAAATTTTGGCTAAACGTTTACAGAAAATTAACCCTTATATCTGTGTTGAATACTACAACGAACGTTTAGACGAACATAACATTGATAGACTTGTTGAACACCAAGATGTGGTTTTAGATGGCTGTGATAATTTTACAACTCGCTATTTAGTAAATGCAGCTTGTAAGAAACATCAGGTCGCATTAATTAGTGCTTCAGCAATTGGTTTTCAGGCACAAATGTTTATGGTTGAAGGTGATTCAGCTTGCTATGAATGTCTTTTCCCGAAAGAACAACATAGTAATGAAGGCCTTCGCTGTGCAGAGTCAGGGGTACTTGCAACTACTCCTGTAATGATAGCGTCATTACAAGCACATCACACTTTGCTATATTTAGGTTTAAATCGTACACCTTTAAAGCAGAAACTATTATTGTGGGATGGTTTAAATATGACACAACGTATTGTTAGTTTTGATAAAGATGTAAATTGCCCACTTTGTCAGGCAAGCTAATCAGTAAATTAAACAAAATTTGCTACACTCAACCTGAATGATTTGGTTTTGAAGAAATATGAAAAAAAATATTTTGTTTGATGGGCTACGTTCAGTCGCCCGCATTGGTGAAACAGCAGTGGTTGCGGCCAAAGCTGGAATTAAATACGCAACTGAAAAACCAAGTAATGCCAAACTCATGCGAGAGACTTTTGAGTCACTTGGATCAACTTATATTAAGCTTGGTCAGTTTATTGCGAGTACTCCATCGCTTTTCCCACGTGAATATGTAGAAGAATTCCAAGGTTGTTTAGATCAGACACCAACTCTGCCATTTAGTTATATTCAAGGCGTGCTTGCATCTGAGTTTGAAGGGCGCGATTTAAGCCAGATTTTTAGCTATATCGATGAAAAGCCATTAGCTTCTGCGTCAATTGCTCAGGTTCATGCAGCTAAGCTGACCACAGGTGAAGATGTCGTTATCAAAGTACAAAAGCCTGGTGTTGAAACCATTTTATATACAGACTTAAGTGTAGTACATTGGGCTGCCAAGCTGCTCGAACGTGCTGTACCAAAGATCAAATTCGCAGCTCTTTCTGAAATTGTAGATGAAATTAAAAGCCGTATGGTCCGTGAAGTCGATTTCATTGAAGAAGCACAAAACCTAGATGATTTTGTGGAATATCTTAATATTTCACAAAATAAAGCAGCGACAGCGCCTAAAGTTTATCATCAGTTTTCTACACGCCGTGTCTTAACTATGCAACGTTTATACGGTGTGTCTTTGACAGACTTTAGTGTTGTAAAACAATATGCTAAAGATCCATCGCAAGTATTGATTACTGCCATGAATACATGGTTTGGTAGTCTCATGCTATGTAAGAGTTTCCATGCCGACTTACATGCTGGGAACCTAATGTTGCTTGAAGATGGGCGTATTGGTTTTATTGATTTTGGTATCGTCGGTCAGTTAAAACCTGAAGTTTGGACTGCATGTATTGCATTTATGGATGCCTTACAAAAAACTGATTATCAGGCAATGGCTGAAAATATGCTGAAAATGGGTATGACCCATAACAAAATTGACGTTCAGGTGTTGGCTCAAGATCTAGAGCGTTTGTTTAATGGCGTATTAATGGCCGATCCGCAACAGATATTGTCTTCAAATCCAGCCGATTTAAATGACATTATGATGGATATGGTAGGTGTAGGCGAACGCCACGGTATTAAATTCCCACGTGATTTTGCTTTATTATTTAAGCAAATGCTTTATTTCGATCGTTTTATGCGCGTACTCGCACCATATACTGATATTTATGCAGACCAGCGTTTGAAAATGGTTCAAAATATGGAACCTGCTTCGTTATTAAAGCACTAAGGTCAGTTTAAATTTATGGATGCCATTATTATTGAAGGCTTGAAAGTTGAGACAGTGATTGGCTGTTTCAACTGGGAAAGACAAATCATTCAACCTTTAATGTTGGATTTAACCATCCATAATGATTTGAGCCGAGCAGCAGAGTCTGACAAGCTTGAGGACACTCTCAACTATGCGCAGATTTGTGAGTTATCGGCTCAAACCATTCAACAAGCCAAACCTGAATTAATCGAGCATGCAGCACATTTGGTTTTACAATGTTTGTTTGAAACCTTTCCATCAATTGAAAAAATTACCATAACCATCCGTAAGCCAGCCATCATTGCAGAAGCAAATGCTGTAGGAATTCGTCTTGAACGCACCAGAAACAATTTTTGCGCTCGCCCTAGCGAGTAATTTAGACGCAGATCAGCACTTTACTTTTGCTTATACGCAATTGGCAACATTGGGGAAAGTGCAGTTTTCATCTGTTTATCAAATTCCATGCCGAGATGGTATTGGAGATGATTATTGGAATTCGGCATGTCTATTAAAAAGCACTTTATCGTGTGACCAAATTGAATCTTTTCTAAAGAAACTTGAGTCAGAGTCGGGGCGTGTTCGTCCGTCGCATCATATTTCTTTAGATGTAGATTTGATTGCATGGGGAAGTGATCTGGACCATATGCAATTTAATTATAAAAAGCTACCTTTGGCACTCGATGTAAAAATTCCTTTATATGAACTTTGGCATTGTGAAACCTTAAAGGCTGATAGCATGATTTATCCAGTCGTTAATTTTAAAGTTTAATACCCTTCAAACTAAATTTTACGCAAACTTTACGCGGGCTTTGACTTCCTCAATAGAGAATTTACGGGCATTTTATCGATACTGAAATTCACTAAATTAGTGTTATTTCAGGACAATAAAGATGCTTATAAATTCTCAAATGCGCATCTTGCATCAGTCTGGCATTGTCTTATGCGGACTTAAAACAAATGATATTTCCTCATCTCTCCTTATTTCCAGTTTGGCAAATCAAGCCAAGGGGTATAGAGGAGAATAGCCATGTTAGAACTTATACTTGTTTTATTTATTGCTATTTTTCTAGCATGGTGCCTCAGTAAATATCTATCCAAAGTGATGGCAAATCAGCCGATGTGGGGTGATGGATTATTTCGTTGGATTGAAAATCCTGTATACCGCTTATTAGGTGTATCTCCACAACAACAAATGAATTGGAAACAATATTCTCTAGCATTTGTTGTGAGCTGTATTTTTCTTGCAGTGGCTATTCTTGCTATTTTTATGACGCAAGCATGGCTACCATTAAACCCGAACCATGCACCAAATATGAGTTGGGATTTAGCGCTACACACTGTTATTTCATTTTTAACAAACACCAACCAACAGCATTATTCTGGTCAGGCTCAGTTATCTTATTTGTCGCAAATGACAGGTATTGTAGGTTTGCAAGTCATTACTCCAATGATGGGGCTGGCTTTGGTTGTTGCGACATTAAGAGCTTTCTTTTATCAGCGTCCAAGCCATATTACGGCCGATGTTGCTGAGCAGCCAGATCAAATTTTAATTGGTAACTATTGGGCAGATGTAATTCGCCCTACAGTCCGATTCTTGCTTCCACTCTGTTTTGTCTGGTCATTGTTGCTTAACAGCCAAGGCGTGCCAGCAACTTTCCAAGGTGGGCCAGAAGTACAACTTATTGATAAAGCCAATACAGTACAAACCCAAAAAATTCCTTTAGGGCCAGTTGCGCCAATGGTAGCGATCAAGCAATTGGGTAGTAATGGTGGCGGTTGGTATGGTCCAAATAGTTCTGTGCCTTTAGAAAATCCAACACCATTTTCTAATTTACTAGAAATGATTGCGATCTTACTTATTCCAATCACAGTCATTTTTATGGTCGGGCATTTTACTCAGCGTAAAAAGTTTGCTTACTTTGTCTTTGGTAGCATGCTTTTCATGTCGATTATTTCAGGTGCAGCGGCTGTCTGGTCTGAAAGTATGTCATCGACAGCATCTCAATTTGCCGTAATGGAAGGTAAAGAACAACGATTTGGACCAGCAGCATCAGCAGTTTGGGCAGCGCTTACTACACAGGTGAATAACGGTTCGGTCAATATGATGCATGATTCTTCTGCACCGCTTACCGGTTTAGTCGAACTCATTAACATGCTGATTAATGCCATTTGGGGTGGTGTGGGCTGTGGTCTGCAACAGTTTATGATTTATCTGTTACTCGCAGTATTTATTGCAGGTTTAATGACAGGTCGTACCCCTGAATTGTTTGGGCGCAAGATTGAAGCGGCAGAAATTAAGTTGCTCGCGATTATTATCTTGATTCAACCTTTAGTCATTCTTGCATTTACCGCATTAAGCCTCAGCATTCCAGGCATATCTGGAATTAGTAATCCGGGACCACATGGTATTAGCCAAGTGTTCTATGAATATGTCTCTGCATTTGCAAACAATGGTTCAGGTTTTGAAGGTCTTGGAGACAACACTGTATGGTGGAATGTCACTTGTAGTATTGCTCTTCTTTTAGGACGTTTCCCGACATTAATTTTGCCATTAATGATTGCGACACGTTTAGCAGCAAAAAGAAAAGCACCCGAAACAGCAGGTAGTCTTCAGGTTGAAACTCCAACCTTTGCTTTAACGCTGATTACGATTGTTGTGTTGCTTACCTTATTACAATTTATGCCAGTTCTTGTCCTTGGGCCTATTGCCGATCAACTTTTGTTGGTTAAAGGCTAAGGAGGCGAGTGAAAATGAATACACAAACTCATGTAAATAGCCATAAACAAACCATGGCAGTGCCAAATTTTGAAGTTTGGAAAAATGCATTTATGAAACTGCTACCGCAGCATGCAATTAAAAACCCTGTGATGGCAATTGTATGGCTTGGAACAGTGGTTACAGCATTTAGTACAGTCTTGGGTTACACCACGCTGTTATTTGGTTTCACGGTTACAGCAATTCTGTTTATTACCATTTTATTTGCTAATTATGCTGAAGCGGTTGCAGAGGCCAGAGGTCGTGGACAGGCATCTTCATTACGTGCAGCAAGAGAAAATTTAACGGCTCGAAGACTCAACTCTTTGACAGACCGTCAAGCGACTCAAGTTGCAGCAACCGAACTTCATTTAAATGATTTTATTGAAGTACATGCAGGTGAGCTTGTTCCAGCTGACGGTGAGATTGTAGAAGGCTTTGCCACTATTAATGAATCGGCTGTTACAGGTGAGTCAGCACCTGTGTTACGTGAAGCTGGAACAGACCGTTCAGGTGTTATTGGCGGAACCAAAGTTCTGACAGATCGTATTGTTGTGCAAGTGACTGCTGAATCTGGTCAAAGTTTCTTAGACCGTATGATTGCTTTGGTCGAAGGCTCAAATCGCCAGAAAACTCCGAATGAGATCGCACTTGGCTTTTTGTTAATGGTAATGACAATCACGTTTTTAATTGTCGTGATTAGCTTGCCATTTATTGCCAAGTATTTGCATATTGAACTTGATCCAGTCGTGCTCGTGGCGTTATTGGTCTGCTTGATTCCTACAACCATTGGTGGCTTGTTACCTGCGATTGGTATTGCGGGGATGAACCGTGCACTCAAAGCCAATGTTTTGGCAAAATCAGGTAAAGCGGTAGAAGTTGCGGGTGACATTGATGTGCTTTTACTCGATAAAACAGGAACCATTACTTATGGTGACCGTCAAGCGACTTCTTTTTATCCTTTAACTTCGGTAACCGAGTCTGAGTTGAGAGCTGCTGCTTGGGTAAGTTCACTTGCTGACCCAACACCAGAAGGGAAATCGATTGTTAAGTTAGCAAAAGAGCAAGGCTTAAAACTGCAAGAACCTGAGCAGGCCGAATTTATCTCTTTTAGTGCTTCGACTCGAATTTCTGGTGTGAATTTACCAAATGGTGACCAAATTCGTAAAGGTGCATTAGATGCAATCTTGAAGTTTGTAGATGAAGATTATTCTCAAGATTTGGAATTAAAAGCGCGTGTTGAACAAGTTGCCAAAAAAGGGGCAACACCATTGGTTGTCGCAAATCAACACCATGTATTGGGCGTAATTGAACTCTCAGATGTAATTAAACACGGCATTAAAGAACGTTTTGCTCGTTTAAGAGAAATGGGCATCAAAACCGTCATGGTCACAGGTGATAACCCATTAACTGCGGCCGCGATTGCTGCTGAAGCTGGTGTAGATGATTATATTGCCGAAGCAAAACCAGAAGACAAATTGGCTTGTATTCGCACCGAACAACAACAAGGTCGTTTAGTTGCAATGGTCGGTGACGGAACCAACGATGCACCAGCATTAGCTCAAGCCGATATTGGCTTAGCCATGAATTCAGGTACACAAGCTGCAAAAGAAGCTGGCAATATGGTCGATTTAGACTCAGACCCAACCAAACTACTTGCTGTGGTCGAGATTGGGAAACAGCAGCTGATTACCCGTGGTGCTCTAACAACATTTTCATTAGCAAACGACGTCTCTAAATACTTTGCCATCTTGCCTGCATTGTTCGCTGCTGCGATTCCACAAATGCAAGTATTGAATGTAATGCATTTAGCAAGCCCAAACAGCGCGATTTTATCTGCATTAATTTTTAACGCGATTATTATCCCGCTATTAATTCCAATCGCACTCCGAGGCGTGAAATTTAAACCTTCAACGGCAACTCAGTTATTACGTCGAAATATGTTGATTTATGGTGTGGGCGGTGTGGTTCTGCCATTCCTTGCCATTAAAGCAATTGATGTAGTGATTGTTCAATTATTTGGTTTGTAATCTGGAGTTTGAAATGAAAACTTATGTACAAAATTCAGAAGCAAATTTGGGTCAGACCTTAAGAGCATCTTTGGGATTATTAATTTTTACCTTAGTTGGCTGTGGCGCTGCTTATAGTGCAATTGCTACAGGTGCGGGACAGGTGTTATTCAACAATCAAGCAAATGGTAGTTTGATTGAAATAGATCATAAAGTTTTAGGGTCAAAATTAGTTGCTCAGCCATTTGTTGGAGAGGCTTATTTTCATCCACGTCCTTCAGCAGTCGCTTATGACCCGATGGCGATGGCAGGTACAAACTTAGCGCGTACTAATCCTGAGCTACAGCAACAAATTGATGCTCAGATTCTTGCGGTAAAAAAACAAGACCACACGGGCAATACACCTATACCAAGTGATTTGGTGACTAAATCTGGTAGTGGTATTGATCCGCATATTAGTCCTGAATCTGCTCAGTTACAGGTTGCTCGAGTGGCTCAAGCTCGTCATGTAGACCCTAAGGTTGTGGAAGAGTTACTCCAAAAGCATATTGAACCGAAGCAGTTTGGTGTACTAGGGCAAGCTCGTGTTAATGTATTACAGCTCAATATTGCTTTAGATCAATTACAATCTACACATTAACTTAAAAATAAAGTTGTTAGTTTACCGGATGATATCAAATGCAAAGCAATCGCGAAAATCAGGCTGAGGCCTTATTAAATCATGTCAACAGATATCAAGCCGGTCGACTAACGGTCTTTCTTGGTGCGGCACCTGGTGTAGGAAAAACTTATGCCATGCTTGCCCGCGCCAAAGAATTATTTCAACAGGGCACAGATGTTGTTGTTGGTATTGTTGAAACCCATGGAAGAATCGAAACTCTAAAAATTTTGGAAGGGTTGCCTCAGATTGCTAGAAAAGAAATGCAATATCAGGGGCATATTTTAGAAGAAATGGACTTGGATGCTATTTTACTTAGGCATCCGCAAATCGTTTTGGTTGATGAATTGGCTCATCGCAACGTCCCAAATAGTCGTCATGAACGACGGTGGCAAGATGTTAATGAGTTGCTAGACGCTGGTATTGATGTATTTACCACTATAAATATTCAACATTTAGAAAGCCTAAATGATGTGGTCTATCAAATTACAGGCATTCGAGTAAATGAAACAGTACCAGATCGGGTATTTGACCGTATTCGAGATATTCGCTTAATTGATTTACCCGTCAGTGAACTCATTGAAAGGCTCCATCAAGGAAAAGTCTATGTACCAGAGCAAGCAAATCTGGCATTACAAGGCTTTTTTAGCATTTCAAATTTAACGGCATTACGTGAACTGGCAATGCAATGCGTTGCTGAGCATGTCGATTCAGATTTAAAAGAGAGTTATGCCTCAAAGGGTTTGAAATCTATATCGTTACAAAATGAATTGATGATTGCGATAGATGGGCAAGGCTCTTCTGAATATTTAGTGCGAGCAGGCTGCCGCTTAGCAGAACGTAATGGGGCTACATGGACTGTAGTAAATGTTGCTAGAAGTTTGGACTTTGGGCAGAGTTCAGTGAGTTCTTATAAAAAAGAATACATCGAGATTGACCGTGCGTTTGAGCTGGCTCGACAACTAGGTGGTCGAACTGAAGTTTTATATGGGCCGCGAGTTGCATCAGTGTTAATGGATGCCGCCGTTGATCGAGGTATTTCCAATCTTGTCATTGGTAAAAGTATTTCACCGTGGTGGTTAAAGTTATTTAAGAAAAATTTAGCTCAGCAATTATTAAATCAAGAAAACTCAATTGCTTTAACCATTTTGCACCCAGAACAGGGTACTAAAAAGATTAATCAGCTCAAAAAGCCTTCATTTTTATCATTAAAAGAAAGTGTTTTTGTTTTAGCTGTGACGTGCGGTAGCATTTTTCTAGCTCACTTCGCCGAAGTTCTATTTGGTATTGAAGACTTCTCTGTCATTTTTATTATTTCTGTTTTAATTGTTGCAACTAAGACCCGAATGTTAGCTGCCGTAGTGGCAGCCTTAATATGTTTCTTAGCCTATAATTTTTTCTTTATTGCCCCGCGTTATACCTTTCAGATTTCAGCACACCAAGGGGTAGTCACCGTTGTGGCTTTTTTTGCAGCAGCTTTAATTGCCGGGCGTTTGGCCTCTCAATTACGCCAGCAAGTTTTATCTTTAAAAGCTGCCAATGCCTACACTACGGTAATGCAAGACTTGGCACGTAAGCTTTCTAGTGCTGTCAACCTTGAAGAAGTCATGCAAACAGGACGTATGACTTTAGAAACACAACTTCAAACTAAAGTGTGGATTTCTATTCGAGATAAGGTAATTTCATCTGATATTGAGCTAAATGATAAAGAAAAAGTAGCCGCAGAATGGTGTTTGAAACACAAGCAGCCATGTGGGCGTTTTACCGATACTCTGAGTCAGTCAAACTGGTGGTTTTTACCTCTTTTAGAACAAAAAAATAGCCTAGGTGTTGTGGGAATTTACTTTAAGGATGAAGTGGTTTCCTTAAATTTTGAGCAAAAAAAATTGACTGAAAGTGTAATTGAGTACATTGCACAGGCAGTACTTCGAACCCAATTGGTGAATGAGCTTGAACAAGCAAAAGTCACCAGTGAAACAGAGCGCTTACGTTCTGCTTTATTATCTTCGGTATCGCATGATTTACGTTCGCCACTTGCTTCTATCATTGGCGCAGCAGACACGCTTGCTAATTTTAAAGCTGATATGTCAGAACAAGACCAACAAGATCTGCTTGAAACAATTCATTTAGAAGGTGAGCGTTTAGACCGTTATATTCAAAACTTGCTTGATATGACCCGTTTGGGCCACGAAGGTCTAACTTTAAAAAGAGATTGGATTGGGGTAGATGAATTAATTGGTTCGGCAACTCGCCGTTTAAAGCGTTATAAACCAGATACACAAGTGGTCGTTCAGTTACCTGAGCAACCGATTAGTTTGTATGTTCACCCAGCATTGGTAGAACAAGCTATTTTTAATGTTTTAGAAAATGCTGCAAACTTTTCACCTCCAGATGAACCAGTCATGATTCGTACTCATCTTTTGTCAGAAGATGAAGTAAAAATAGAAATTGAAGATAAAGGTGCAGGAATCCCTGAAGACGAAAGACACCGCATTTTCGATATGTTTTATACTATGGAGCGTGGAGACCGTGGAAAATTCGGTACAGGTTTAGGGCTAACAATTGTAAAAGCGATTATTGGTGCTCATATGGGTACAATAGAAGCATTTTCAGGGCGCCAAAATAAAGGTACTTTAATTCAAATCAAATTACCCATTCATCCAGTAAAAGAATAAGTTGTAAATTCATGATAAGTTCAGAAACATCACCTGTAGAAACACGTATTGTGATTATTGATGATGAACCTCAAATCCGTAAATTTTTAGACATTGCTTTAAGAACCCAAAAATACAAAACCACGCTCTGCGAAACGGGTTACAAAGGCCTAGAGGCTTTGGCAACCCAAGGGGCTGATTTGGTTATTTTAGACTTAGGCTTACCCGATTTAGATGGAAAAGAAGTGCTTCAGGAATTACGTAGCTGGTCGAATGTTCCCGTTATTGTGTTATCTGTACGTGCTGATGAATATGAAAAAGTTACCTTGCTAGACGCAGGCGCAAATGACTACATGACCAAGCCTTTTAGTGTGCAAGAGCTTTTGGCGCGCATACGTGTCATTTTAAGAAATCAACCGATTCAGCAAGAAGCTCATGTGTATGACGATGGTTATCTCAAGGTTGATGTCATGCAACGTTTAGTTTGGATCGAGCAACAACCAATTACTTTAACTCGAAAAGAGTTTCAACTTTTGACACTATTAATGCGCTATCAAGGGCAGCTTTTAACACAGCCTCAGCTCTTAAAAGAGCTATGGGGACCCACCCATCAGGAAGATACGCACTATTTACGTATTTTAGTGGGCAAGTTACGCAGTAAACTGGGAGATAATGCGATTCAGCCACGTTATATTGCTACTGAACCAGGTGTTGGGTTACGTTTTTTAGCTAAACAGAAAAATCACTAATTAGATATAAAAAAACCTTAGGGTATTTCTCCCTAAGGGTTTGCAAAGTGGTTTATAGTTTTTTTGCTTTTTTTATTTATATATCCCAATGTTGTTCTGCTTCAGTCATTTGACTATAAATGTTTTGATATTCAGCCTGTTTAACCGTGTACCAGTGTTCTACAAAGTCTGCCCCTAAATACCCTTTTAAAATAAGACTTCCTTTAAATATTTTTAAGGCTTCCGGCTGATTGTTGGCTAATAAAATGTGCTCGTCTGGAAACTTTAAAAGATGTGCAGGTTTTGGCAGCGGTAATTTATGAGATAAGCCATAAGATACGCCCGCTAAAATAGTCGCTGTAACCAGATAGGGATTACAGTCAGCTCCAGCAACACGATATTCTAAGCGTTGATTTTGTACATCTGAGCATGGAATTCGGATTGCAACATTTCGGTTGTTAGTATCCCAATTGGCTTCTAATGGCACGTGATGACCAATTTTAAAACGTCTATAAGAATTAATATTAGGCGCTAAAATCGCCATAGATGCAGGCATTAACTCAATTAGGCCACTAATCGCGCTCAATAATTTGGCTGAAAGCTGATCTTTTTCTACTTCTGAACTAAATATATTTTCATGGTATTGATTAAGTATGCTCATATGAAAATGCATACCACTACCAGCTTTTGCCAAGTTCGGTTTCGCCATGAAACAAGCAGTTAAGTCATGTTTTCTTGCGACTTGCTTTACAATTCTTTTTAAAGCATTAATTTGATCGCAGAGTTTTAAAATGTCATGACTGTGTTGAAGATTTAATTCGTATTGTCCAGGGGATGATTCCGCAACAATAGCGGTAATTTCAATAGATTGAAGTAGGGCTGCTTTTTCAACTTCATCTAGGACTTGTTGGTAGTTATTTGGTGCATCTATATCAAAACATTGGTTTTCTGAACATGTCTCAGATTGTTGTTGAGGTGAGAAAAGGTAAAACTCTAGCTCGGCAGCCATGACAGGAAAATAATTATTAGTATGTAACTGATTTAATAATTTTTTTAATATATTACGTGGTTCATAGCGGCAGTCTGTACCATCTTCTTCTTGCATTGATAGGTAAAGCTGAGCATTTAATTCTGGGGATAAAGCACTTGGTTGCAAGCTGCCTAAAATGGGCAGGCAAAGTCTATCTGGTTCACCAATATATTTTCCCAGGCCTGTTTCTTCAATTACTTTTCCATCTAGACTCATGGCATAAACAGAAAGTGGAAAATAACATCCATGAGAGAGATTTTTCAGACTCTTAACATCAATACGTTTGCCACGAATATGCCCGTTTAAGTCATGTAGACAAATATCAATGTGCTGAGTGTGAGGATATAAACTTAAATATTCATCAACTTCTTTTAAAAAAAGATCTGATTGGAAAGTACCAGATTGTGTCGGAGAAATAAAATTATCTGATATTTTAAATGCCTTAAAGTGAGGATCTTTTAAGTTTAAATTTGGGTAAATAAGTGTACTCATTATAAAAAACCTTGGTGGTTATTTAGCTAAAATCCTACCTTAGCCTTTGAAGGAAATCGCGTAAAAAAAGAGTAAAGATGGTTGAACAATATTTTATGAGCAATTTGATTTTTTATATTTATAATCAATATATTGAGTCTCATGTTTATAATCAATTTTTAAAGTAAAATTAGCGTATAAGAGCAGTCAGCGCATTATAAAATTTTACTGATTTCTCTTTTTTAAAATTAAACAAAGCTAAAAATTTAAGCGTCTCATTTGGTGAGAGGGATAAACTGATTTAAACTTAAGACTTATCCAGTGAATCACTTATTTTTGAAGTCTTGAATAGAGCAGGATCTTTTAGGGTGTTTACTGGAATTTTATTTTTTGCGTTTTTTAAATTTTATTTTTGAGTTTTCTTAATATGAAAAATATCGGTTTAGCCATTTTAGCAATCAGCCTTTCAGGTTGTGCTGCAATGAGCGTAGAAGAATGTAAGACTGCGAATTGGTCATTAGTGGGTGAGAAAGATGGTTCAAAGGGGTCTTCGCCACGTTTAGATCAATATTACAAAGCGTGTGGAAAAGCCAATATTGTTCCAGATCAAAAGTCATATGAACGTGGGTATAAAGAGGGCTTAGGGTATTATTGCCAGCCATCAAATATTTTTTATAATGCTTTAGAGGGTAACGGCAATATTAATGTATGCCCAGTTGAGCAGCGTAATCGTTTAAGACCTTATTATCGAGCAGCCTCAGATTACTACAATGCAAAAGCTGAATATGATCGTTATGACGAGAAGTTTAAGCAATATTCTGATAATGCTTACAACGAAAAATTAAAGCCAGAAGAGCGTGAGCGTTATCGTAAGCTTTTAAGAGAATTACAAATTGATCGTGACCGTATTAACAGAAACTATTGGAATTCAATTCGAGATATCGAACGTTTCAAATATGATCACGGCTTAAAATAATATTTAAAACAGGATTGATCCGAATGAGATCAATCCTTTGGTTTTTAAAGATAATAACTCGTTTTTGTCATTAACTTTGAAATAGCAGTCATCGTAATTTTTACTGCATATGGTAATTCAACACCGCCTGCTTCAAGTGCAGTATGACGGTGATGCAATTCATCTTCATTCATTTGCTCTAAAATTTTACGAGAGCGTTCATCTTGAGCAGGTAACTGGTTTAAATGATCTTGCAAATGCAGACTAACCTGACGCTCAGTTTCAGCAACAAAACCTAAGCTATATTTATCACCTGCAATACCAGCAAGGGCACCCATGCCATATGACAACCCGTACCAGATTGGGTTTAACAAACTTGTATGACTGTTTAATTCTTTTAAACGGTCTTCGCACCAAGCTAAATGATCTTGTTCTTCAATCGCTGCTTGTTGCATTTCTTGGCGTACATTTGGCAATTTCGCCGTTAATGCTTGCCCATGGTAAAGTGCTTGAGCACATACTTCACCACTGTGGTTAACACGCATTAAACCTGCGACATGGCGAGCATCTTCTACACCAAGTTTTGTTTCTACTGTTTCAGCTGGATTTTGACGCTGTGCTGCTGTTGCACCCGGAACAAGACTACGCAATGCCTGATCAAATGAGTTAATAAGTTGATCAATTCCAGTATAGTGGCGCATAAATTAGTCCTCTAAAGAAAGGTGGGCTGTGGCAAGCATTGGTTTTAGTCTAGCGAGAAGCCAGATACTAAAGATTGCACTAAGTACAGCTGTAATAATAAATAGTATTTTAATATCAATTTTTAAAACACTTAAGATTAAGATTGAAAAAATTGCAGAAGAAACCATAAAAACGGCATTTAAGATGTTATTCGCTGCAACAACTCGTGCACGATGTGAACGTGGTGAATAAGCCTGCATCATGGCATATAGGGGAACAATATAAAAACCGCCACTAATCCCCAATAAAGTCACAGCAATCATGACATGGTAGTAAACCCAGCCTTGGGTGAAAACGTCTTTTAAGGTAAGTAATGCTCCGGTTCTTTCTGGTACAAAAGCTAAACTGGCAGCAAGGTAGAGCGCAAAAACAGTAAGGCCAATTGCACCAATCGGCACCATTTTAATATTAATTTCTGAACCACCAATTTTACGGCAAAGAAGAGAACCCACACCAATACCGACTGAAAAGAAAGTCAGTAACAGGCTAACGACATTTTCTGATGCATGAAGGTTTTGCTGGGTAAGCTGCGGAATTTGAGTTAAATAAGTCGCGCCATAAAACCAGTACCATGAGTTGCCTAGCAAAATTGTGAATACTAACGGTAAGCTTTTGGCATATTTAATGGTTTGAAAGCTGGTACGGATGAAATTCCAGTCAATCTTTAAGTCAGGTGCAGCAACTTTTTGCGGCAAAATGAAGCGACTAAATAAATAGCCTATGCAAGCAATAGCCACTACGGTGATACTAATCCACAATAAATTACCATCTGATGAGGCAATTACGGCGCCACCTAAGATCATCCCGAACAAGATCGCCATGGATGTGCCGGATTGAAATAGCGCATTACCAGACATTAACTCGTTCGGTTTTAAGATTTCAGGCAAAATTGCGTATTTAATCGGGCCGAAGAACGTCGAATGTGTACCCATCAAAAATAAAGCAAAAAGAAGTAGCCATAAGTTTCCTAACAGGAAACCTGCAGTACCGATGAGCATAATGATGATTTCTAAAATTTTAATACCACGGACGAGTTGAGATCGTTCGTATTTGTCGGCGATTTGTCCAGCTGTGGCTGAAAAAAAGAAATATGGCAGAATAAACAAGAGGGCTGCCAAATTATTAAGAGTACTTACGGGAGCAGATTGTTGCTGAATCCATCCATAAGTAATCACCAATAATAAAGCTTGCTTAAAAACGTTATCATTTAATGCGCCAAAAAACTGGGTAAAAAACATCGGTACAAACCGACGTGAGGTCATCAGGTGCTCATCTTGTTTCATCATGTGCAAACTTCATTGTGTTTTATAAAAAAATGTGACCGAGTGTTAATTTGCATCGAAAACCATGTATGATATTTTTAACGCTTGATTAAATGAAAAATCAATGGTTTTGAGTGAGTTTTACACTCACATTGGTGCGTTTTATTAAAAAATAAGTCTAGAGTTTTCTATGCCTTCTAAAATTAAGTTTAAACAGTCAACTCTCTCACATTCTATGCATTTAATTTTAAAAATGCAGGGCATTCCTAAACTTATTTGTAGCAGCTTGTTGTTAAGCGTTTGCGTAACGCCAAGTTTTGCTCAAACTTCTGTTGAGAATAGTTCATCAACAACTTTAAACCAGACAGTATCTGATGAGTCAACTGAACAATCAGCTCAGGTTAATGAGCAATATACTGCTCCAGTTACAGATATCGCTACACTTGTAACCCAAGCTCAGCAGCAACAAGATAGCTTGGCTATATTGCAACAACAAGAACAATTTCCAAATCAAATTGATGAATTTAAGCCAATTACTCTTGATAACCTTGAAGATTTACCTGATATGCCTGTTGATCAGAACATGGCAAATGAAATTTATAGGGTAGCGGAAGAAGCAAAGAATGAAGCACAGAACTTTCAAAATGGGACTCAGAAACTCCCTGAAGTTACTGTAAGCGATGCAACTCAATCTGAATTAAATCAAATTAATCAGGCGCCTGTAAATATTGATCAGCTTATGCAAGAGATTAAGTCTGACAGTAAGATTGTAGTTGAAGCCAATGAGACTGGAAAAACACTGCCTGAATTGACACCAGAGGCCGAAGAACCACCTGAGCAAGCTGGTTTCTTTAAACGTATTTTAAATAAAGTACGTCCGCCGCGTGCAATTCCGATGGAACAAGTACCGCGTATTAGCGCAGAGGTAGAAGGCGCTTCAGATGTGTTAGCTAAAAATATTAAAGGTAAGCTTTCAACTTTTACTCAAGAATCTTTTGAAGACTTTAATGCTGCTTTACCTCAGCTTAGAACATTAAGTAATCAGGCTGCTCAAGCTGTTGGTTACTATAATGCTGAGTTCCGATTTGAAAAATTAAGTCCGAGTCGTGTGCGTGTCAGGGTGACACCAAATGAACCAGTACGAATTAATGAGCAAAATATTGAGTTTACAGGTCCAGGCGAAAAGCAGCCGCAATTTCAGGTTATTCGTTTAGTTCCCGATCAAGATGTAGGGGATATCTTTAACCACGGTTTATATGAAACTACTAAAACCCGTATTGTTGATGCCGCATCTAATAATGGTTATTTTGATGCTTATTGGCGATTGCATGATGTAAAAGTAAGTCAGCCAGAAAATAAGGCCGATATCAATTTACGCTACGAGACTGGTGAGCGCTATAAATTAGACAAGGTCGAGTTTCGTATGAGTGATCCTTCGAAACCTTTGCCATTAAACCAAAATATCTTAGAAAGTATGGCGCCTTGGAAAGAAGGTGATGACTATGCCTTCTGGCGTGTAAACGTGCTCGCAAATAACCTAACCAACTCACGTTATTTCAATTACACTTTGGTTGATAGCATTAAACCAGACCCAATTGAAAAGCCACTTGAGCTACCACCAGATTTACAAGCTTTGGTGGATGAACAAAATATTGATGTTGATGAGTCTAATTTACTTTCACCAGAACAACGACAACTTGCGAAAGCACGTCAATTAGCGACATCAAATAAAGAAGTTACGCAAAACGTAGTCGATGAAAAACAGTTTGCCGGAACACAAAATGCAAAACAGGCAGAGCCTCAAACTGCGATGTTGCAAAGCGCCGCAGCTCAGCATGATGAACAGGATCATTTACAAGCTCAAGCACGTGAAACAAAAAGAATTCCAGTTATTGTGACTTTAAATGCTGACAAGCTAAATAGTTTGGAAACTGGTATTGGTTATGGAACCGATACGGGTGCACGTTTACGTAGTCAATATCGCCGTTCTATCGTAAATAAATATGGTCATTCATTTGATGCCAACTTGGAAGTTTCTGAAATTCGCCAATCGATTGATGGTCGATATAGTATTCCCTATAAACATCCGTTAAATGACTATTTCAATATTGTGGGCGGTTATGAGCGTGAAACACGGGATGATATTGGTCCAGATGTAAGCCTGTTAACCGAATCTGCTGTTGTGGGTGGGGAGCGCGTAATCAAACGTCCATTAGGAAATTGGCAGCATACTATTGGTGTTCGTTATCGTTTAGATCGTTTGACCCAAAAAGGTAATGTTGATATTTCTGAATTACCAGATGCGTTTAAAACAGCTGCATCTGAGCAAGAAGCATTATTGTTTAGTTATGAAACATCTAAAACCTCAAGTAATACACGGTTAAACCCAACTAAAGCTTTTAAACAAACTTATAAATTAGAATTAGGCAGCGAGAGTTTACTCTCAGATGCCAATATGGCAATTGCGAGTGCAGGCTGGAGATTTATTTATTCTCTAGGTAAAAATGATGATCACCAATTCGTCGGAAGATCTGACCTCAGCTATATCTTTACAGATGACTTTGACAAAGTTCCATACAATCTTAGATTCTTTACGGGTGGTGACCAAACGATTCGTGGATTTGACTATAAAAGTCTTTCTCCAGAAGTAGATGGATATAAAATTGGGGGCCAGGCTTTAGCTGTAGGCTCTTTAGAATATAACTATCAGTTCAAAGATGGATGGCGAGCAGCCGTTTTCTCTGACTTTGGTAATGCTTACGATAAAGACTTTAATAATCCAGCAGCTTATAGTGTTGGGGTCGGAATTCGCTGGAAGTCTCCAATTGGGCCAATCCGTTTAGATGTCGCTTCGGGTATTTCAGATGAGAACCATCCGATTCGTTTACATTTCTTTATAGGCCCACAACTTTAAAAATAAAATTTTATTAGGTTTATTTTATGGCGGAAGTAGAACAGCAGCCCACTTCGGCACCAAGCTCTCCTAAGAAGAAGCATCGCATTTTGCGTAGCTTCTTGCTGACGATATTAATCATATTGTTATTATTGGCTTCTTCGTTAGTCATCATGATGTCAACGGATCGTGGAAGCCGTTTTTTATTAGATCGAGTTTTAGAAGCTCAGAAAATAATTAAATATGAATATGAAGGTGGCAACTTATTGCGTGGCATCATTCTCAAAAATGTGTTGGTGCAATTAAAAGATGTGGATGTTTCTTTAGATCGAGCTGATGTAGGCTTAGGATGGCGCTCTTTATTATTAGAAAAAGAAGTACATTTGAGCCATGCTGATGTACGCAACTTACGTATTATTAATAAAACTCCGCCTTCTGGTAAACCGTTTGAATTTAAACCAATCAAATTACCGTTTGTTCTACGTGTAGATGAAGGTGATGTTGATCATTTAGAGCTTAAATTGTCGAGTTCAGATGTAAGTTTCTATAATGTCCATTTGCAAGATGCGCTCTGGTCGGAGACAAAACTAGAATTTGAAAAATCCAGTATGGATATGGGCTATCTTTCAGTTCACAACGCAACTGGTAAAATGGATTTCAGTGGTAAATATCCATTAGATGCCACAGCAGATTTAAGAATCCCATCTTTAAAAAGTTTAAATATTCAAAATATTAAAGTTGCTGCTCGCGGAAGTTTAGATACTTTAAAAGCTGGGGTTGCAACAACTACTCCTGATTTATTAACAGGTTGGGTAATCTTACATCCTGTTCGTGATGAAGTTCCAATGCAAGGTGAATTATTATTAAAAAACTATCATTTACCTTTGCTACAAGAACAAAAACTCTTTGCAAAAAATGGTGTGATCAAGTTTCAAGGTGATATTAAACAACTTAATTTAGCACTTGATACAGATTTAAAGGGTGAAAATTTACCTGAAGGCCAGTACAACGCTTTAATGAATACTGATTTAGTTCATCAGCTTAATATTACAGATTTCAATGGCCAAGTTATGAAAGGTGCCGTTAATCTTAAAGGTTTGGTAAATTGGAAAGATCATGTTACTTGGGACATTAAAGGTCGTTTAGATCGTATTAATCCTAAAGACAAAGCGATTCCTCAGGTGGTTCAAGACTTTTTACCTCCAAGTTTAGATGCAGCTATTGCTTCAACTGGGTCTTTGGAAAAAGGTACAGAAGTATTTGCTAACGTTGATTTTGACCGTTACGAGTCTTGGAAACTCAAGCTTAATCAGGCACCTGAAAAAAATAATAAACCTCAGCCAATGCTCATGAATGTGGCGTGGGCGAATATAGACCGTGCAATGCCTTATATTGGATGGTTAAGTAGTGACAATGGTCAAGTCGATTTAACATTACGTGATGGTCAACAAGATATTAAGGTTGCTACAAAAGTATATCAGCATGAAAAAACTTTATTGCCAGCAGGACAATATCTAGCCAATCTTAATGTTAAAGATAATATCTTAAATGTCCCTAATTTTAGTTTTGCTGCTGAAAAAGGTAGCTTAACAGGTCAGGCCAAAGTTTTATTACCTACTGAAAAACGTCAGCTCGCTTGGAATGCTTTATTAAATGCAAAAGATTTTAATCCGCAAAGTATTCATGCAGCAGCGCCAGTCAATCTACTAAATGGTTCGATTAAGGCAAATGGTTTTGCTAAACCAAACCAGCAAATTATTCAGTTTGAGAAAATTGACTTAACTGGTCGATTGGCTCAAGCAGGTCAAGAAACTGTAAGTTTAGGCGGGAAAAGTACAGCAGCATTGTTATTTCATGACGTGAAAGCTGGTGGTGGCTTTAAAGGCTTTGCGGTTAATTATGATGGATCTTTAAAAGCCTTAAAGCAGGCAAATGGTTTGTTGAAGTTTTCTATAGCGGGCACGCCAGATTTTATTCGAATTAGCCAGTTACAACACGATGGGGTGGCTGGAAAAATCTATGCTACTGGTTCTGTCAATTTAAAAGACCGTATCGCATGGGATATTAATAGTTCATTAGTGCGCTTTAAACCTCAATATTTTGCCTCAACTGTTAAAGGTGAAATTTCAGGGAATCTGAAAACCCAAGGGGTTTGGTCTGATCACTTGAAGCGAATTAATATTCAGCAATTGAATCTTGCAGGCTTTTTAAATAATAAACCTGTTCGAGGTAAAGGTAATCTATCTCTATTGATGGATTCCAATCAAAATGGCTTTTTACCACAACAGTTTGAAGCAAATAACTTATTTTTAGTGTATGGGCAGAACCAGCTACAGGCTACTGGCAACGCACAAAATCTAAAAATTAAGCTGAATGCACCAGCCCTATACGAGTTATATCCTGGACTGCGTGGTCGAGCTTATGGTGATTTGAATGTTCAATCGCAACCGCGTTTAAAAGCAACAGCAAATATTGCAGTAGATAATTTTGCTTTTAACACATTAGTAAGTGTGAAGAGATTGAGTATTCAGGGTGAACTTCCAACATCGGAAACAACACCAACTCAATTAACCGCAAAATTAGATAATTTGCGTAGTGGAAATAGACAAATTCAATCTGCTGAAGTGAATTTGACAGGAACAAGAAAAGCCCATTTATTGAAAGTGCTTGGCAATAATAGTATTTCCAAGTTCTATGTTCAGCTGGCAGGCGGGTTTAACCAAAATAATGATTGGTTAGGACAAATCCAGAAAGGAAGTTTTGATTCACGACGAATCCGTCTGGCACAAAATCAAAATGCTCCGGTAATTTTTTCTTCGGCGAAATCTGAGCTATATGTGGGTCAACATTGCTGGCAAAGTACCAACAGTCAGCTCTGTTTTGATCAGCCTGTACGGGTGAGTAAAGCGCGAGGTAATATTTCCTTTGTAACTCAAAACATGGATTTAAGCGACTTTGCGGCATTTATGCCAGAAGGTTTGGCAATGACCGGACAATTAAATGGTTACGCTAAGGCATCGTGGGTAAATGGAGGCAATCCAAAACTTGATGCACGTTTAATTACACGTAAAGGTGAAATTGGTTTAGCTGCTGAGGATCCACAAGATCCTGCAACTACTCTGGCTTATGATGAGTTAGGGGTGGTTGCAAAAAGTGTATCAGAGGGTCTGCTATTCCGTGTAGATGTTAAAACACCAGATATTGGTACGGGTTATGCGAACGTTATTATCAACCCATTCCAGTCTTCAATGCCAATGCATGGTGAAGTGGCCTTTAATGATGTCCAATTAAAAGTCTTGAAACCATTTATTCAAGATGTTCGCTCAATGAGTGGGACGTTAGCTTTGGCTGGTAAAGTCAACGGTACATTAACTCAACCTCAGTTTACTGGTGAAATGCGTCTGAAAAATGGTGCAATCAGCATGATTTCTCTGCCAGTAAATTTAACTAATGTTCAGGTGTATTCATCAATTCGTCAGGATATGGCAACAATTGATGGGGCATTTAACAGTGGGCAAGGTGTAGGCTTGCTTAAAGGTAGTTTTGAATGGAAAGATGCGCCGCGCCTTCAATTAAATCTTAAAGGTGATAATTTACTAGTACGCCAAGCGCCATTAATTACTGCAATTGCCAATCCGAATCTGACACTTGATATGTATCCTTTTGATAAGCGTTTAAGCTTAAAAGGATCAGTAGATGTTCCTCGTGCACGTATATCAATGCCAGAAACAACTGCTCCAATCATTAATACGTCATCAGATGTTCGTATCGTACGCCAAGGTCAAGACCCACTTGCAATTTTACGGGCAGCTAAACCTTGGGATATTCGAGCTGACATTGCTGTTAATATTGGAAAACAAGTCATCTTCCAAGGCTTTAATAGTAATATTCCTTTAGTTGGTCGTCTCAACTTAAGCCAACGTGGTTATGAAACTGCGATGAGAGCTAATGGGGCAATTGGTGTCAGCCAAAAAGTGAAAATTGAAGCCTATGGACAAAGTCTAGACTTGAACCGAGCAATTGCCCGTTTTAATGGACCATTGGCTAACCCGACTTTAGATATCGATGCGAACAAAAATGTTCAGGGCAGTATGGTTGGGGTACGTGTTACAGGTACTGCGACATCACCAAACATTCAGGTCTATAACGATGCAGGCTTATCTGAGCAAGAAGCATTAAATGCGCTTGTTACTGGTCGTATTAATGAAGGTTCGAGTGGCTTGAGTAATGCAGAAGGTTTTAAATCTGATGTAAACAACACCATTGCAGCTGCAGGTATTAGTATGGGCTTGGGTGGTACACGTGCTTTAACTAACCAGATTGGACGTACGTTTGGTTTGAGCGGTTTAGCTTTAGATGCACAAGGTACAGGTGATGATACGCAAGTGAGTTTAACGGGTTATATCACACCAGATCTGTTTATTCGCTATGGTGTTGGGGTGTTTACTCCTGTAAATAAACTCACTTTACGTTATCAAATGAATCGACGTTTATACCTAGAAGCAAGTCAGTCTTTAGAAAGAGCGATCGACTTATTCTACAATTGGCGCTTTTAGTTGATTGAAACCAATAATGAATGAATTAAAAGCTCACTATTGTGGGCTTTTAATTTAATAACGTCTTCATAACATTTAAAAAAGTTGAGTGTTTATCATCTAAAGTATCGCTTCTCTTAAGAGTAAAGAAGCCTTGGATAGGTATTGGTTAAAGAAAATTCACTTGAAAATTGCTGTTTTATAAATTAGTTTTCAGAAACATTAAATGAAATTAGATTGATATACCTTGTTGATAAATGCAAATAAGGTGGTTTTTTTCAAGGATATAGTAGTGAATATAGATACTTATGTTGAAATTAAAAATGGCAAGGAAAACGATATCAACGTTAAATATCGTGGCCTAATTCAAAAATTAACAGCAACATTGTCATTGACGCTCTTGTCATTTGGATGGTGCTCCACCGTAAATGCTGCACAACAACAAATTGCTTTAGTAGGAACATGGACATCAATTCCTAATGCACCGCTTGCGCAAAAACCAAAACAAGCCAGTGAAGGTTTGTACCAGCTTCAAGTGAATAAGGATGGAACTTTAACTCCTGTTAAAGTGCTGAAAATGAAAAGTCCTTCTTGGATTGTGAAATCGAAAGATGGTCGTTTTGCATATACCACTAATGAAGAAAACGAAGGTGCGGTGACTGCATTATCTATTCAAAACGGAAAGGTGGAAGTGTTGAACACTGTGGATAGTCATGGTGGACATCCAACACATGCAACAATCAGTTTAGATGGTAAGTTCCTGTTTGTATCGAACTATTCTGCATTCGATAAAGGCCGTGGTGGTGTGGCTGTTTTGCCAATTTTACCAAATGGCCATTTGGGTGAAAAAGTACAAAATATAGTTTTTGAGGAAGGTTCTGGCCACGTTAAAGGTCGCCAAGAAAGTGGTCATGCTCATTCGACAACTTTCAGTCCAGATGGTAAGTATTTATATGCTAGCGATCTTGGAAATGACAAAGTCTATACATTTCATTATAACCCAAATAAGGCTCAGCCACTTGAAGCGGATACTAACCGCGATGTAACTTTTACGCATGGTTCTGGCCCGCGTCATATGGTCTTTTCACCAAATGGCAAACATGCGTATGTTACCGCAGAAATGCGAAGTGAAATTGTGACATTTAACGTGCAAGATGGTCATTTGAAAAAAGTGGCTGAGCTAAAACTAATCCACGAGGACAAAACACCTGAATTTAAGAGTGCGAGTGGAATTATCCTTAGCCCAAATGGTAAATATGTGATTGCTGCCAATCGAGGTGCAGACAACAAACTTTTAGTATTTAAAATCCAACAGAATGGATTGCTAGCTAAGCCAGTTGCTTATAAAGCGAATGGTATTGAACCACGTGCCTTCTCATTTGATGCATCTGGTAAATATCTATATGTAACCAATGTTTATAGTAACAATATTAGTTTATTCCGTTTTGATGCAAAAAATGGCACCTTAAAACCAGCTGGCGATGCAGCAAAAATATCAACACCTACGGATATTAAATTCTTTAATTAATCCAAAACATGAAACAGGCATGTCTAATGCTTAATACAAAAGACCGAGATTTTTTGATCTCGGTTTTTTATAGCAGTTTTGGCAAAAACGATGATTTTCCGTATGATATGGACAGCAATAATTAGTGTAGTGAAATGATGAAAAAGATTTTATTGATTGCAATGAGTTTGCTCTTTGTGGGTTGTTCAGAAAAGAAACCATTAACACCAGAAGAGCAGTGGCATGGCTTTTGTACTAGCGTAGGAAATGCTGCAAGAAGTATTGTTTTTGATCGTCAGCAAGCAATTGAAAAAACGCAGGCAGTTGAGCATGCAAATAAGATTGAAGATGAGATAACTAAAAAATTCATTCTTAATGTTATTGAAAAAGTTTATGCAATTCCAAAAGAAGAACTGACAAAAGATCCCCAAGCAATCCAAGAAAAAGTTAGAAAGCAAATGATGAATGAATGTTTGGCAACCCCTCATGACAAAATGCCAAAATATAAATCATTCTAATTGTGGATGAGGTTATTGAATTTTCATCTGGCTGAAGCTCTTTTTGCTTAAAAATAGCTCAATTTTACCCAATATGCTCATTATTTGAACATAGGTATTTAGATACAAAATAATGGGCATCACGGAGAAACACCCCGCGCTCATTAACTTTTACCTTGAACTCTAGTAAACTTTTGTAGTCCATATTACTTGTGAAGCTTTTAAGAAAGCTGGAATTTGCAAGTAATTTTTCAAAAAAAGAGGAATGAACACCGTGCTAGAAGCTTACCGCCAACACGTTGAAGAACGTGCCGCACTCGGAGTCCCACCGAAGCCACTTGATGACGCTCAAACAGCTCAGCTTGTTGAACTATTAAAAAATCCACCAGCAGGCGAAGAAGCGTTCTTGGTAGATTTGCTTGAAAACCGTGTTCCTGCAGGTGTTGACCAAGCAGCTTACGTAAAGGCAGCATTCTTGGCAGCGATTGCAAAAGGCGAAGCAACTTCACCACTCGTTTCTAAAGAACGTGCAGTTTACTTACTTGGTACTATGCTAGGTGGTTATAACGTAGCACCACTTGTTGAGCTTCTTGACAATGCTGAACTTGCAGGCTTAGCTGCTGAGGCATTAAAGAAAACTCTTCTTGTATTTGATGCATTCCATGATGTAGCAGATAAAGCAAAAGCTGGTAATGAAGCTGCTAAAGCTGTTTTACAATCTTGGGCTGAAGCAGAATGGTTCACTAGCCGTCCTGACGTTCCAGAAGAAATCAAAATCACTGTGTTCAAAGTAACTGGTGAAACAAACACTGATGACTTGTCTCCAGCTCAAGATGCTTGGAGCCGTCCAGACATTCCATTACACGCAAATGCAATGTTGAAAAACGAGCGTGATGGTATCAACCCTGAAAAACCAGGTGAAGTTGGTCCATTAAGCCAAATTAAAGAACTTATCGCGAAAGGCAATCAAGTTGCTTACGTAGGTGACGTTGTTGGTACAGGTTCAAGCCGTAAGTCTGCAACTAACTCTGTTCTTTGGTTCTTTGGTGATGAACTTCCACACATTCCAAACAAAAAAGACGGTGGTGTGTGCTTAGGTTCTAAGATCGCTCCAATTTTCTTCAATACTATGGAAGATGCAGGTGCATTACCTGTAGAAATCGACGTTGCTAACATGAACATGGGCGACGAAGTAGTATTGAAAATTGACCATGCTGCTGCAAAAGTAACTGCCTTTAAAGATGGCGTACAAATCTCTGAAGCAGATCTTAAAACTCCAGTACTTTTAGACGAAGTACGTGCGGGTGGTCGTATTAACTTGATTATTGGTCGTGGTTTAACTGCTAAAGCACGTGAAGAACTAGGTCTTGCACCTTCTACATTGTTCCGTACTCCAGTACAACCTGCTGACACTGGCAAAGGCTTCACACAAGCTCAAAAAATGGTTGGCCGCGCATGTGGTTTACCAGAAGGTCAAGGTATCCGTCCAGGAACTTACTGTGAACCTAAGATGACAACTGTTGGTTCTCAAGATACAACAGGTCCAATGACTCGTGACGAGTTAAAAGACTTAGCATGCTTGGGCTTCTCATCTGACTTGGTAATGCAGTCTTTCTGTCACACTGCTGCGTATCCAAAACCAGTTGACGTAACAACTCACCATACATTACCTGACTTCATCATGAACCGTGGTGGTGTATCTTTACGTCCAGGTGACGGTATTATCCACTCTTGGTTAAACCGTATGTTACTTCCAGATACAGTAGGTACTGGTGGTGACTCACATACTCGTTTCCCAATCGGTATTTCATTCCCAGCGGGTTCTGGTCTTGTTGCGTTCGCAGCAGCAACTGGTGTTATGCCACTTGATATGCCTGAATCTGTACTTGTTAAATTCAAAGGTAAAATGCAACCTGGTATCACTTTACGTGACCTTGTACATGCAATTCCTTACTACGCAATTCAAGCGGGTGATTTAACTGTAGAGAAGAAAGGTAAGAAAAATATCTTCTCTGGTCGTATCCTTGAGATCGATTTATCAGAAATGGAAAATGACTTGACTGTTGAGCAAGCATTCGAACTTTCTGATGCGTCAGCTGAACGTTCTGCTGCTGGCTGTTCAATTACACTTTCTGAAGAGAAAGTTGCTGAATACCTACGTTCTAACATCACGATGTTGAAGTGGATGATCGCAGAAGGTTATGGCGATGCACGTACACTTGCGCGTCGTGCTGAAAACATGCAGAAGTGGTTAGATAACCCAAGCTTGTTAAAAGCTGATGCTGATGCAGAATACCTAAAAGTTTACGAAATCGATCTAGCTGACATCAAAGAACCAATTCTTTGTTGCCCGAACGATCCAGATGACGCGAAACTTCTTTCTGACGTTCAAGGCGACAAGATTGATGAAGTATTCATCGGTTCTTGTATGACGAACATCGGTCACTTCCGTGCAGCTGGTCAGTTACTTGACAAAGTACCTGGTGGTTCATTGTCTACTCGTTTATGGTTGGCTCCACCAACTCGTATGGACGAGCACCAATTAATGGAAGAAGGCTTGTATAACATCTATGGCCGTGCTGGTGCACGTACAGAGATGCCGGGCTGTTCATTATGTATGGGTAACCAAGCACGTGTAGCGCCGAACACAACTTGTGTATCAACTTCTACTCGTAACTTCCCGAACCGTTTAGGTCAAGGCGCAAACGTTTACTTAGCGTCTGCTGAGCTTGCATCTGTAGCTGCGGTTCTTGGTAAATTACCAAGCCCAGAAGAATATCAACAGTACGCTTCACAAATCGACAGTGCTTCTGCTGACATCTACAAATACTTAAACTTCGACAAGATGAGCGAATATACTAAAGAAGCTGATCAAGTTGATACTAAGAAAATCCAAGCTGCTCAATTGACTTAATACGTCGATTTAGTACAAAAAAGGAGCTGATTATTCAGCTCCTTTTTATTTTAAATGAGACTTTGTACATTATTAGACTTAGAAAATAATAAATAGATCAAATTTTATTTAATGAAAATGTAAAAATAAATATTACTCTAGATATTAAATTGATTTTTGTTTTAGAATATTTGAACGAACTTGAAAATAATTAAAAAAAATATGAGTATTTTATATAGGGAACTTAAGAATGCTAAAGACAATTGTTGAATTTAAATTTGATGATTATCAATTATATGACCAAAAAACTTATGCTGATGAAGGTGGTATTTTAGTTCAAAAAACTGAAGATATTGCACAATATATTTTTAGTATATTAAAGAATAGATATCATTTAAATGTAGAGTTATATAGTGAAAGCTGGGGGTGGGAAATTGAGATTCCCTTAGCTGAAATAACAATGTATCTCGGAATTAGTGTTTATGAAGAATATAGTAATGGATTCGCAATTTTTATTTCTCCAAATACTCCGATTTTAAGAAAATTTCTATTTAGAAAAATTGATATTACTCATCATATTATGGTGTTGCAAAATTATATAAATATTATCTTAAAATCGCATCCAGGCATCTATGATGTGATGTGGTGGGAAGAGAATGAATTTCGATGTGTAGCCACGAATTGATGAAAAAAATTAAGGCTCAAATATTGGGGTAAGTAAAACAAAAATTGTTAGAGACGATATTGGTGAATAGAGGCTATGAGCTTACTATATCTACAATATTAAGTGGTCAGATCAATATGCATAATTTAGCTTGGAAGGGATTACGTAAGTTTTTTTATAATAATCTTCATAACCATGACTATGAAACGACGGTAAGTAAATGCATTAACTATTTTTTAGTTATTTTAATTATTGGTAACGTTGCTGCTGTTTTATTGGAAACAGTAAATGATTTGTACTCAAATTATCGTATTTGGTTTGACTACTTTGAGAATATTTCAATCGCAATTTTTAGTATTGAGTATTTATTAAGGTTGTGGAGTGTTGCAGATCGAGATACGACACAATCCGCATGGAAAACTCGCTTGAATTGGATGAAAAGTGGGGAAGCAACTATTGATTTGATGGCAATTTTGCCAGCTTACCTGAATTTCTTTGTACGAATCGATCTTCGTATGCTTCGGATTTTACGTCTACTTCGTTTATTAAAATTAACACGCTATTTCATCTCACTACAGATATTGTTATGTGTGATTAAACGCGAGAAGGGATCTTTTCAAGCAGTTATCTTTATTTTAATTATCATGATTATTATGACTGCTTCTGGAATTTATGTGGTTGAAAACAAAGCTCAGCCAGAAGCTTTTAGTTCAATACCTAAATCTATGTGGTGGGCAGTGGTTACCTTAACTACAGTGGGGTATGGCGATGTCACTCCTGTAACTAGCCTAGGAAAGTTATTAGGGGCGCTTATTACTATTTTAGGTGTGGGTATTGCAGCATTGCCTGCCGGTATTTTGGCGTCTGGACTTGCAAATGAGCTTAATCAACGGAATCAGAGACTAGAGCAAGAGTTTCGTGAGCTACTTCAAGCACGAGGTATTGATATTTTACATGATGAAGTTGAAATTGAGCGGGTCCGTCAAAAAGTAGGATTGCCAAAAGAGCAAGCGCATAACCTGATTATTCAAATTATGCGTGAAAAAGTATTAGAGGAAGAAGAGTCCGTCCGAGAGAAAAAATGTTATTGCCCACACTGTGGTGGAAAGCTAACTGATTAGAAGTAATAAGTTAGCCTTTTTTTTAATTAAGCTTTTTTGCTGGCTTTTTCTACTGCAAATGCGATAAGTAAAATAACCAGACCGCCAAGGCTTAAAACAAAACCTACCCAGATTGGAGCGATCCAACCCATTTGGTGACTGAGTACCCAGCCCCCTAAAAATGCACCTAATGCATTGGCCATATTAAATGCAGAGTGGTTGAGTGAGGCAGCTAAAGTTTGGGCATCACCTGCGACATCCATTAGACGAGTTTGTAATGCTCCACCTAACCCCATTACCGTGAGACCAATTAAAAATAAAGATGCGATGGCAGTATAGATATTACTCATTAAAAAACTAGCGACAACAAAAGCGATAGCTGAGCTAATTAATACACCTACTATAGTTTTGTTGAGGTTCTTATCTGCAAGCCATCCTGCCGCTAAGCCACCAATAACCATACCTATACCCCAGATAGCTAAAGCGATAGGAACGATTTGGATATTAACTTGTGTGTATTCAGTCAAAATTGGTGAGACATAGCTATAAACTGAAAACATGCCTCCAAAACCGATTGCACCCACTGCTAGTGTTAACCACATATTGATATTTTTAAGGCCAGCTAATTCAGTTTTTATACTGGCAGTAGCTTGAACTGGGATATTGGGTACAAAGAAGCCAACAGCAATTAAAGTGACGAAAGCAATAGTTGCTGAAAACTCAAAACCTGCTCTCCAGCCAAAGTTTTGACCTAACCAAGTTGCTAAAGGAACACCAATGACAGTTGCGACTGTAAGCCCCATCATCATTTGGGCGACTGCAGAAGCTCTTCTTGACGGACCCGCTAGTTCAGCTGCAACTAACGCACCGACTCCAAAATATGCTCCGTGTGGTAAACCTGCAATGAAACGTGAGATTAAAACAGTTTCAGGTGTATGAGCTAAAGCAGTACAGGCATTCGCAACACCATAAAACAGCATTAAGCCGAGCAATAAAGTTTTTCTAGGTACTTTGGCTCCGAGAATAGCGATGATAGGAGCACCAATAACTACACCCAATGCATAAGCACTAATAAAGTGACCAGCTTCAGGTACTGTAATATTTAAATTATTTGCAATTTCCTGAATCAGTCCCATTGCGACGAATTCAGTGGTTCCAATACAAAAACCACCTACAGCGAGTGAGAAAATTGCTAAAAAGAGAGAGTAATGTTGAGGTGTGGAAAGAGGAGATTGCAGGGACGCCATAATAAGTTAAGGGAAGACTCAAAAAGAGAAGTATAAGGGAAAAGAGAACAGAATAATAAAAAACTAAAATATTGAGAGAAAGATTACGTATTTCTTTTTAAAGTAAAATTAAATTTATTAATGATAATAAGAATTATTTTTATTTGTGTATACTGTATCCGCTTATATTTTGTCTGAAATTTTTAACTTTGCGTATAACAGGATTTTGTAATAATGAATAGATTTCTAATGACGTCACTTGCATTGATATGTACAACAGGCTTTGCTCATGAACCTTATGTAGCTCCTGTAGCTTATAAAACTGAACAGACTCAAGTACCCGTAATTGCTGGTTATGCGGAAGAAGCATTAAATAGTGAATATGCTTTAAAGGATGCTAAGCTTACTGTAATTACACCTAAAAATGAGCTTAAAACCATCAATTCAGAAGCCCTGCATAAGTCTGCTACTGTTTTTGATGTAGATCTACCTGAAGAAGGCACATACATTGTTCAAACTCAGGCAAGTTATCCTTTGAAATATGTATACGACCAAAAAGCATGGCATTTATTTTTTGATATGCCAGCTGATAAAGCTCCACCGAAAGCAGAACGTGAATATTTGATTCCGACTGACCTTAAAACAAAAACAATTAAAACAGAACAAGTAACACGTGAGTGGATATTGCAGAGTTATCTTTCTAAAGGAAAAGTTTCAGATATTCAACTTCCGAATACACCGATTAAAGTTAGTTTCTCTGTACATCCTAACCAGATTAAAGCTGTTCAACCTGTTAAATTAACCATAACTGAAAAAGGACATCCTTTAGCTTATGCTGAAGTGAATTTAAGAGAAAAGGGTGCAACTGACAAGCAAGCGCAGCAGTTTAAGGCGGGAGGCAACGGTCAAGTCGAACTTACGTTTCCAAAAGTTGGAGAGTACCTAGTAGAAGTAACAGCTCCTCTAAATTTGAAATTAAAACCTAAAGATCAGAGCTATACGATTATTAGCTTAAATGTTTTAGCGCAATAGTTTTTAGTGTTTTAAAAAATAGGTCTTTATTAGGCCTATTTTTAGTTTTCATATTCTTACTCATTAAAAAAACTTTATTAAAACGTTTAATTTCACTTTAGTTTCAGAGGAAACAAAAATTCATTGCAAGTAAAAGATAATGAAATAAAATTCATGTTGAGACAAACTAACTAATTTTATGTTAAAGTGAATAAAATTCATTAATAAAGATTTGTCGAAAGTTTTATGGAAAAGCAAAGATGAGCTTTAACCATTTATAGATAAATCTGTTTTTTAGGCTTGGGCCCATGTTAGAAATACGCCACCTTAAAACTTTAGTTGCTTTACGTGAGCATGGTTCATTAGTTTCCGCAGCTAATGACCTTTGTTTGACGCCATCTGCTATTTCCCATCAATTAAAAGAATTAGATCATTGGTACGGGGTGGAAGTAGTTAATCGTCGAAGTAGACCTGTTAGTTTTTCTAATGTTGGACAGCGCTTATTAAAATTGGCTGATGATGTTTTACCACAAATCCAGATTACACATAGTGATATCACACGCATTGTGCATGGACAGACAGGTAGAATTATTTTTTCATCGGAATGCCATAGTTGCTTTGACTGGTTAATGCCTTTATTAAATCAGTATCGCCAGCAATATCCTGACGTCGATTTAGACTTTGCTTCGGGTTTTGAAGCCAATCCGCATGAACTCTTACAAAATGCAGAATTTGATTTACTGATTACAGCTGATCCAATTGCGTTAAAAGGAATTGAGTATTTTCCGATTTTTGAATATGAGTCACGGTTAGTCTTATCAAATACTCACCCTTTGGTGCGGGCTGAAAATATTACAGTTCAAGAGTTGGCCGAAGAAGTTTTAATTACTTATCCGGTTGATAAGCACCGTTTAGATATTATGTCTAAACTTTTCATCCCCGCGAATATTCAGCCTAAACAAATACGGACAACAGATTTAACTCAAATGCTTATTCAACTCGTTGCAAGTGGACGAGGTATTGCTGCTTTACCTGATTGGGTAGTCAATGAATATGAACAAAAGGGATGGGTTACTAGTCGTCGTTTAGATTGTGTTTCTCCTACAGGTTTAAGACGAACTTTATATGCAGGCTACCGAACTGAAGAAAAAGAGAAAAGTTATTTTGAAGGCTTTTTAAAGCAGTTGGAAAAGTTCTCTTTAAAACGAAACGCCTATTACTCTGGCTAAAAAATAATTTAGCCTAAGTCTTAAAAAGGTGCTTTATTGCACCTTTTTCATGTTGATTTTTTATTTGCCAATAAATAAAGAGAGTAAGCCTGCTGCAATTAGAGGACCGACTGGTACACCACGGAGTAAGGCGACGCCAGCAACTGTACCAATGAATAAACCTGCAACCACGTCAGGTTGGCTCGACATTAGTTTTACTCCGCGACCACCTAGCCAGGCGACTAACAGGCCAATTGCGATAGCCATAATAGACTTAACACTAATAAAGGATTTTAAAATACTCTCTCCACTGAGTTTCCCACTGGCAATTGGAGTGAGTACGCCAATGGTTAAAATAAGAATTCCTAAATTAAGACCATGAGCTTGAATATAAGGGAAAAACTCATTTAATGGTGTGATTTTAACGACAATCAACACACCTGCTGCAATAGTTACAGCTGCATTTTGACTTAATAAGCCGCAGACAAGCAGAACGAGTAGAACAATTAAATTAACATCAAATTGGGCAAGCATGGCGAGCGGAGGGCATTATAAATAAATGGAATTGTATAATATTTAAGAGTTGGAATGTGAAAGCTTTAAAAGATACAGCTGATTTCGGCTCTTCTTAATTAAAAATTGAGTGTATATCTCTCAATGATAAGGAGTTTTAATTTTTAGTTACGCATGGACACAATGTTATATAAATTAACAAGTTAAAAATTATCGCATTTAAAAATAATGATATAAAAATAATCATTACTCATGAGTACGGGATATTTTTATGGACATTATAGATATCAAGATCAAAGATCAGTTTGATAAGATTCATGATGCAAAAGCACAACTAAAGAAAAATTTAGTGGAACATGAAAATGAATCTTTAAAACTAAGCCAACGAATTGAGCATATTATTGTTGATAATGAAATTATTTTGCCTACTACAGAATTATTATTTGAAAGCGAACAGAACGAAAATATTTATCGAGTCGTTGAAGAGTAAGGGTGCGAGCTAGTTCAAGTAGATGAAAACAGTAGCGAGTAGTGTTTAGTAAAAAATGGAAACTACGTTAAAATTACAGCTTAGTTCTAATGAGAAAACTTCATGCTGCTGGAAAAAATTTTACAATCACAAGGGTTTGGTTCTCGTAAATATTGTCAGCAGTTAATAAAAAACGGATCTGTAAGTGTTGATGGAGAGGTTGCATATGATCTCAAAAAGCAATTCTCTCCAGAAAATTTAGAATTTTCTCTTTTCGGGGAAACTTATCGATATCGAGAAAAAGTTTATCTTGCGCTAAAAAAACCGAAAGATTTTGAATGTTCACACCAACCTCACCATCATCAAAGCGTATTTAGCCTTTTACCGGAAATCATGATTCAACGTGGTGTGCAAGCCATTGGCCGTCTAGATCAAGATACAACTGGCTTACTTTTGCTTACCGATGATGGTAAATATCTTCAAGCTTTAACTCATCCCCGTAAGCATGTTCCAAAGGTTTATCATGTTACGACCATAGATCCGGTTACACCTGAGCAAATTGAAATGCTGAGCCAAGGTGTGAGCCTACATCAGGAAAAAGGTGTTTTCGCTGCAACGGATGTAGCGATATTAGAAACGCATCAATTAACCATGACGATTCATCAAGGTGTTTATCATCAAGTAAAAAGAATGATTGCAGCTGTGGGAAATAAAGTAGAAGCATTACATCGCCATCAAGTCGGGCAATTGGTTTTACCTGAACTTGAAGATGGTGAATGGGTTTATTTATCTGAACAACAAAAACAGCTTGCTCAAAATATCATTTGAGAAAACAATGGAAGGTTTGGAACTCACTATCTCGAATAAATCCCATTTGTTCATATAAGCGATGAGATTCATGATTGTTGCTTTGAGTTTCCAAACTAATCCGCAAAGCATTTTCTTGCTTTGCAAATAAGATTGCTGTATCGATTAGCTGTTTAGCAGAACCTTGACGACGAAAAACGGGCGTAACATATACATCATCTAAAATATAGTAAGTTGAACAAGCAACTGAAGAAAAACCTAAATAGAGTAAAATAAAACCCGTAATTTTATCGTCTTTAATATGAATGAAGAACACACTTTCTCTATTCTCAAAACGTTGTTTTAGGAAGTGAAGTGATTCATTAAAATTAGAAGAGGCCCCATAAAATTGGCGATATTCATCAAATAAAACGGCGAGTTGCTCTAAATCTTCAAAAGTCGCTCGTCTAACGATCATTTGGCACTCCTTGTAACTTATCATTATGTTTTTACAAAGAGAGCATAACGAAAAAAAGAGCTTTTTGACGTTAAAACTTGTTTATAAATGCAACAGTGTTAAGTTTTGTCGCTTTCACCAAGAAGTGCATTCAACTCTTCAAATAAATCTTCATGGTCATCATCTTCAGCTAAAGTTGATGAATTTTGGTTTAATGAAGATGCTTTTGCTTTTCTCAGTTTTAATAATTGTTCCATATTAATATTCTGATTTTCGATCGCAAAAGGAATAGATTTAGTTAATACGACCTGTTTAAAAAAAAGTCGTACTGCTTGGGCAGGGGTAATTCCCAGTTGTTTAAAAACAGCAAAAGCCTGCTTTTTTTCTTGGGAGTCAAGTCGAACCTGATAAACTTCTGTTTTTCGCATGAATAACAAAACCAAATGATTTTAATTTTTAGGAATTTATTTTAAACCATCGCAATGTAATTTCAATGCTTTTTGGCATAAAAAATAATCTTTTTGTCATTACGGTTACATTACAGTGTCAATTCAAACTCGGAATTAAAAGACATTCCCTCTTTTGTGAGGGGGTCTGTAAATGAAATATGCTTAGCCAGAAGCTGTAATGGTTCCGAGAAGTCATCCTCAGCTTTGTGCTGAACTGCTGGATAAAATGGATCATTTTTAATCGGAATTTCTAAGTAATTAAGATGCACTCGAAGTTGGTGCTGTTTCCCCGTTGTAGGGGTTAAGCGATATTTTGCCCAAATCTGGTTATGCTCGATAAGCTCAATATCAGTCTGGGTATTGGCTTTCGCATTTTCTATAACCTGCATCGTATAAAAAGGATGGCCTTTATCTAAATGCAAATATAATGTTTGAGGAAAATTTAAATCTTTTTTATAAGGTGCAATAGCGTGATAAATTTTATTGACTCGGCGCTCTGCAAATAATTGTTGATAAATACCACGCGACTCAACCCGCTTGCAAAATAGAACAACACCCGCGGTTTCGCGGTCTAAGCGATGAATAGGGGTTAAAAATTCATTGCCAGTTTGTTTTTTTAGCCGCACTAAAAGAGTTTCTTGAACATATTGTCCTGTCGGGCTAATTGTTAAAAAATGTGGTTTATCGACCACTAATAAATCATCATTCTCAAATAAAATCCGATGTTCAAATGGAACGTGGACTTCATAAGCAAGAAAGCGATAATAAAAAATATGGGTGTTGCCGACATACGGACTGGTTAAAGTTAATTTATCCCCATTTGCTGCATATATAAGGCCGTCCTGAAATCTTTGTTCCCATTCTTCAGTTTTAATATGTGGAAAGTGACCACAGAGATACTCATAAATCGTTTGAGCATCTGTTTGTACAGGAAGATAGACTTGACTCGCACTTACTCCATCAATCATGGGCGGTAGAAATTCGTTTGGACTAGACATAAAAAAGTGTGAATATTTAAGAAAATTGATATAAAAAAAGCCAACTTCTAGGGCTTAAGTAGGCTTTTAAGGCAGGGCAATGTTATCATATCGATTATTTTGAATCATGTTATGTGTGCTATGTCGTATTCATTGAAATTGGTCTTAAATCATGAAGAAGATACTGAGCGTTTAGCTCAAGCTTTGGCGCAGCATGTTCAGTCGGGTGTAATTTATTTAATTGGGGACCTAGGTGCGGGTAAAACCACACTTACGCGCTATTTCTTACAGGCTTTGGGTCATAAAGGTTCTGTTAAAAGCCCAACTTATACGCTTGTTGAGCCGTATAAAATTAATGATAAAGAAATTTTTCATTTTGATTTATATCGTTTGAATGACCCCTACGAACTTGAATTAATGGGAATCCGTGATTATTTAGATATCACAGATGCGTTATTTCTATTTGAATGGCCTTCTAAAGGTGGTGATGAAATTCCACAAGCGGATATCATCATTGACATTCAGAAGTCAGATGATGAGTTGACTCGTTTAGTAATGTTAACTTTACCAACAGAAAATTTGTATCAGACTTTGCAGGAACAGCTTCATGACTGATGAAAAGCTAACACAACGTCGTATTCATACATTAGACGCAGCGTTAGCGAACCAGATTGCAGCAGGTGAGGTGATTGAGCGTCCTTCTTCTGTGGTCAAAGAATTATTAGAAAACTCAATTGATGCAGGTGCAACTGAGCTGATTGTACGGATTGCTCAAGGTGGTTCGACTTTAATCGAAATCATTGATAATGGGCATGGTATTCATCCGGATGATTTAGCGCTTGCTGTCATGCGTCATGCCACAAGTAAGATTAAAACTGCTGAAGATTTACATGCGATTGTGAGTTTGGGATTCCGTGGGGAAGCCTTAGCTTCGATTGCTGCTGTCTCAAGATTGACTTTGACCAGTAGCCAAGATGAAAGTGGTATCGGCCATCAAGTTGAAGTAAATGGAACAGCATTTGATCATCAAGAGGTACAAGCTGTTGCAGCGCAAAAGGGTACCCATATTCGAGTTCAAGACTTATTTTTTAATGTTCCTGCTCGCCGTAAATTCTTAAAAAAGCCAACTACAGAATTTGGTCATATTGAAGAGATTGTTCGTCGTCTAGCCCTAACACATTTCGATATACGTTTTGTGCTTGAACATAATGATAATATAAGAATTAATTTACCTATAGCGGATAGCGGAGAGCTACGTTTTCAGCGAGTTCAGCAATTATTAGGCTCACAATTTGTTCAAAATGCATATTGGATTGATGCTGAAAGTATTAGTATGCGTTTATCAGGTTGGCTTGGTCATCCTTCAGATGCACGTGCACAGGCTGATATGCAATATGTCTATGTAAATGGTCGTATTGTCAAAGATAAAACGATTTCGCATGCGCTACGCATGGCCTATGACGGTATTTTACATGGTCATCAACATTCATCTTATTTACTTTTTTTAGAAGTTGACCCTGAAAATATTGATGTCAATGTCCATCCTACTAAACATGAGATTCGATTTTTAAATCAAAGAGAAGTGCATGAGTTTGTAAGACATTATGCAAAAGAAACTCTCGCACAATTTCAGACAGCGAGTGCTGATCTAGCTCAAGCGATGAAAGCGGATGAAAGCTCAGATTATTCAGTACAACCTCAGCCCAAATATCAAGAGCAATTTTCATTGCACCGTGCAAATGAAACTTTAAATTCTGACAGTGAAGCACGAACTCAGCCTGCACCGACAGAATTATTAACTGATTTTAACGCTAGTCGTCCGCAAGCTGTTCACTATGCAGATCAAACACCAAAATATAATGGTTCTGCTCAACTAAATAATGCTTTAAAAACTTATTTAGCCCCACTTCGCGACCAACCTACTAGTTTTTCGGTAAATGAGGATATTGAGCCAGTTGCTAAAGTAGATGAATTTCCATTAGGTATCGCAATTGCTCAACTGCATGGAATTTATATTTTAGCGCAGAATACCGAAGGGCTTATTATTGTTGATATGCATGCGGCACATGAACGTATTTTATTACAGCAAATGAAAAACGCTTGGGATAAACCTGAATTTTGGACATCTCAGCAATTGCTTATACCTAAGGTGATTTCCATTAGCCGTATGCAAGCCGTTAGGGTCGAAGAATTAAAACCTCAGCTTGAGCGCTTAGGTTTGGAAATTGATTTATATGGTGATGAGCAAGTTATTGTTCGCGGTGTGCCAGCTATATTACAAAAAGCTGATTTTGAAAATCTTATTCCAGAGCTTTTAAATGATTTAGATCCAAATGATGAAGCACAAGGATTACTTCAAAAAAGAGATGAGTTGTTAGCTGGAATGGCATGTCATGGAGCAGTACGTGCACATCGACAACTCAGTCTTTCAGAAATGAATGCTTTACTTCGTCAAATGGAACAAACCGAATTTGCGAGCCAATGTAACCATGGGCGGCCAACTTGGCGTGCATTTCCATTACCTCAATTAGATAAATTATTTGCTCGAGGAGAGTAGTTTTACATGTCAAATCAATTGCCCGTCATCAATTTAATGGGACCAACTGCGAGCGGAAAAACCGCTTTGGCATGTGAATTATACGAGCGTGGAAATTTTGAGCTAATTTCTGTTGATTCCGCTCTTGTCTATAAAGATATGGATATCGGCACGGCTAAACCAACTCGTGAAGAGCAAGAACTCTATCCTCATCATCTTATTGATATTATTACTCCTCTGGAAGTCTATTCAGCTGCTCAGTTTGTTGAAGATGCATGTAAATTGATTGATGAAATGCATTCACGTGGCAAAACTCCTATTTTAGTAGGAGGGACAATGTTATATTTTAAGGCATTGTTAGAAGGATTATCTGGTAATCTACCAAGTGCTGATGCTCAAGTTCGAGCTGCAATTGAAGAAAAAGCTCTAAATGAAGGATGGCAAGCAGTTTATGATGAGTTGGTTTCTGTAGACCCTGCTGCCGCTATAAAGTTTAATGTAACTGATAAGCAAAGAATTATTCGGGCACTGGAAGTTTATAAAATTACCGGTGAACCAATTACTAAATTGCAGGCAGAACAACCAAAAAACGTACCATATCGATACATATTTCATAACTACGCTTTACTTCCAGATCGGGTAGAATTACATCAACGCATTGAGCAAAGATTAAGCAAAATGTGGGATATCGGTTTTTTGAGTGAAGTTGAAGCTCTAATTGAAAAATACGATTTAGATGAAAATTTACCCTCAGTGCGTTCGGTGGGTTATCGACAAGCACTAGAATTTCTATTAAAAAGTGATCTAAGTCTCAAAAGTAAACGTGAAATGGAGGATAAAGCTTTATTTGCAACACGACAACTTGCCAAACGTCAATATACGTGGTTACGTTCTTTGCAAGAAATACACGATTTTAAAACTTACTTGACGATAAAGCAGGCGAAAGAAGACTTGCGAAACTCTTATGGATAAAGCAAAATTTGCACACTGTCTTTTTATAATTTTTAGTTGAAAAATAAAGATAGTTTTTTTGCGCTGATTTAAAAATTTTTTTTGGAGTTAAAAATGTCTAAAGGTCAAACTTTACAAGATCCGTTCTTAAATTCTCTCCGTAAAGAACGTATCCCTGTTTCTATTTTCCTTGTGAACGGTATTAAATTACAGGGTCATATTGAATCTTTTGACCAATATGTTGTTTTATTAAAAAATACTGTAAGTCAAATGGTTTACAAACACGCGATTTCAACTGTTGTTCCAGCACGTAACCCTCGTCCAGCAGGCGCTCAAGGTACAGGCTTCCCAGCACAAGGCGGCACTCAAGGCGGTTTTGGTGGTCAAGGTAGCGGCTTTGGCGGCGGTCAAGGCGGTGGCTTCGGTGGCGCTCAAGGTGGCTTCGGTGGCGCTCAAGGTGGCTTCGGTGGTCAAGGTGGCTTCGGTGGTCAAGGTGGCTTTGGTGGTCAAGGTGGCTTCGGTGGTCAAGGTGGCTTCGGTGGTCAAGGTGGTTTCGGTGGTCATCAAGGTGGTTTTGACAACGATTCTAAATTTGAAGATGGTCAAGACGACGAAAATAATCGTTAATTGAAATCTTAAAAAGAAACCAGTCAGACAATGACTGGTTTTTTTATGTGTATTTAAAAGTTGATTCAGAATATTTAACTGGTCATGGAGAATGATTTGCCATGATGACTAATTTTATTTAAATAAATAGGGCTTTAATGAATGCTATTAATATTAGCTGCTGCTTTTAGCAGCGTCTTGGTATCTATCCTATTAAAAAATTTAAAGAGAAAAGGTTATCAACCACTACAAATGATTGCATGGAACTATGTAAGCGCAAGTCTTTTTTGTTTTTGGTGGTTTCAGCCTGATATTCAACATGTTTCAATACAACATACGCCTTGGTGGTTAATCTTTGCTTTAGGAATAATTTTACCTAGTATTTTTTTATGTCTTGCTAAATCATTAGAGTATGCAGGAATTGTGAGAACCGAACTTGCACAGCGTCTTTCAGTTGTTCTTTCTTTACTTGCGGCATATTTCTTTTTTCATGAACAATTTAATACCTTAAAACTGTGGGGTGTAGGCCTAGGGATTTCTGCGGTCTTACTCGTATTATTTGGGCAAATCAATTCTTCAGCAAATCACCAATCTCGAAAAGCGATCTTTGCTCTTTTAAGTGTATGGTGTGGTTATGCAGCAGTAGATATTCTCTTGAAATATACAAGTAGTTTAGGTCTGCAGTTTGCACTCACTTTAAATCTTATTTTTATTACTGCTTTTATATTGTCGATTTCATATTTATTGCTACAGAAGACTCAAAAGTGGCAGTTTAAAAGTACGATAGCTGGATTAATATTAGGAATACTCAATTTTTCAAATATTGCTTTATATGTAAAAGCTCATATTCTTTTAAAAGATTCTCCTGCAATTGTTTTTGCAAGCATGAATATTCTTGTTGTGTTATTGGGAATTTTAAGCGGAGTGATTTTATATAAAGAAAAATTAAAATGGCCTACCATTTTGGGGATTCTTTTAGGAATAAGTGGAGTAGTTTGTTTAGCTAGCGCAATGGCTTGATAGTTCAAGAGAATAGAATCTCTTGAACTATAGAGATTTTTATAAATATGTGAAAATCACTTCATCTGGCAGACGTGATTTAGGAAGCTTAGCATTAAAGTCATTTTCACTGCGGTAGCCTAGAGAAACAATCACAGAGCTTCGTAAGCCTTTTTCAGTTAACCCGAGCTCAGTATTTAGAACTTCTTCATCAAATCCACCCATTGGAGTTGCATCGATGCCTTCTAAGCCAGCAGCAAAGAGTAGCTGTCCTAAAGCAATGAATGTTTGATTTTCCATCCACCCGAATAAATTTTTCTGTTCATTTCGGTAGAACTCGACGTAGCCATGGCGAGTATCTTTTTGACCTAATTTTGCTTTTTCATCTTTAAAACGGCCACTTAAATCATCTTGCTCAAGTAGTTGATTTAAGTACTCAGATGTAATATCCGTTTTTGTACAGAATACAAGTGTATGTGATGACTCAAGCACTTTAGGAGCATTGTAAGCATACTTTCCTGTTAATGCTTTTGCGATTCGTTCTTTAGCTGCAAGATTATCTGCAACTACAAAGTGCCAAGGCTGAATATTTACTGAAGATGGGGTAAAACGTAAAATTTCTAATAATTTCTTAATTTTTTCTTGAGGAATTTTCTTTTCAGAATCATACGCTTTTGTTGTATAGCGACTTTTAACCGTATTTAATAAATCCATACTTTACTCCATATCAGTTTTATAGCAATTGAGAGAATTTAATCTTTGCCATCATACGCTATTTTATTTAAAAACATTTCCTGTGTAGTTTGATAAAGAAATATAATTTCATATAAAGTTTTAGTAATCTATTGAAAATGATTGATTTAATGCCAACAGATGCAAAGAGTAAGCTGCGGGAAATTAGAATTGTGAAAGCCTTTATCATTTTTGCATTTATTTTGAGTCTTTTGATTTTATACATTGAGTATCACAATCATGCACATATAAGCTGGAAATTTGTATTTATTGCCAGTATGTGTGCGATTTACAATTTTGATTTAAATAACAAAATTAAAGAATTGAAAGTTCAAATAAAAAGTGACTAATTTTTAGTTAATAATTCCAGATAATCAATTCAAGCTGTTGCGTATTTGAAGATGGATCAATTTCCAAAATATAAGCTTGATCTTCACGCCAATCGCCAAGAACAATTCGTTGTTTAGCTTCTACTTTATGAAGTGAAGGGCGATGGGTATGCCCATGAATCAGTATATCTGCATCTTCTAAAGCAGAAATAACGGCTTGTTCATTCACATCCATAATTTCATAGCTTTTTTGCTGTTTATCTGCGGAGCTTCTTTTTCGAAAGCCATTAACCAGTTTGGTACGAAAACTCAGTGGTGTACGGCGTAAAAGAGCAACTAAGAGCGGATTTCGAATAATCTTCTTAAATCTTTGATAAGAAATATCATCTGTACATAGGGCATCACCGTGTTCTAAACGGTACTGATGTCCAGCAATATTAAGATAATAAATGTCAGGTAGTAGTACTCCGTTAAATTTATTAAGGAAAACCTGATTTAAGGCAAAATCACGATTACCTACTTGGAAGTAAACCCGATTTCCTTTTTTGTTAAAGTCTTTTAATGCCTCAACAATTTCATCGAGCCATGGTGCTGAGTAATCATCGCCAATCCAAGCGTTAAACCAGTCACCTAAAATATAAAGCTGTGTTTGTTTATTTTGATAATGCACCAATAAATCTAAAAACCCTCGAACAAGTCGAGGGTGTTCAGGTGACAAGTGTAAATCAGAGATAAACAGATAAGTCACAGCTTATTCCTAAAATTATTCAGAAATAATTTTAGCAGATTCGATTACAACATTTTCTAAAGGAACGTCAGCGTGGTAACCACGGTTGCCAGTGCGAACACCTTTGATCGCTTCAACAACATCCATACCTTCAACAACTTTACCAAATACAGCATAACCCCAACCTTGAGCAGTTTTAGAGGTATGGTTTAAGAAAGAGTTATTTTTTACGTTAATGAAGAACTGTGCAGAAGCAGAGTGAGGTGCTTGAGTACGTGCCATAGCAATCGTACCAACATCATTGCTTAAACCGTTGTCAGCTTCGTTTTCGATAGAATCACGAGTTGCTTTTTCTTTGAAGTTTTCATCCATCCCGCCACCTTGGATCATGAAGCCATCAATGACACGGTGGAAAATAACGCCGTCATAAAAACCGTCACGTACATATTCTAAAAAGTTTGCTACTGTTTTTGGTGCTTTTTCAGTATTTAGTTCAAGAACAATACGACCTTTATTGGTGTTTAATTCGACTTGAGGAAAACTCATTACATTAATCTCCTAAACATGGGCTTATGACCATGGGTTTTTGGTTGAGAGAAGCATAAGCAAACTGTAAACTACAAGGCAAGTAAAAAACGTTAAAATCTTTGTGAAAAATGAAGATAGCGTTTAAATTTTTCGAAATTTATCTACAAAGAAGTGATTGATACACTATGAAGCCTAATGATGTTGTCTCGAGCCTGCCTAATAACCCGACACCGAATACTCATGCCTCTGTCGATTCTGCGCAGCAAGAACAACAGGCTGGCTTAGATTTTGTTCGCCAAGTCATTACTGATGATTTGGCTACGGGACGTGCAAAGCAGATCGTAACGCGTTTTCCACCAGAACCAAATGGTTATTTACATATTGGCCATGTAAAAGCGATTTGCTTAAACTTTGGTGTGGCTGAAGAATTTGATGGTTTGTGTAATTTGCGTTTTGACGATACAAACCCGGATGCTGAAGAACAAGAGTATGTTGATGGTATTGCTAACGATGTGAAATGGCTTGGTTTTAACTGGAATGGTGAACCACGCTATGCATCGGGTTATTTTGATCAATTATATGCATGGGCAGTTCAACTTATTGAACAAGGCGATGCATATGTAGATTTACAATCTCCAGAAGAAATTAAGTTAAACCGCGGTAGCTTTGTTGAACCAGGTAAAAACTCTCCATACCGTGATGCTTCTATTGAAGAGAATCTTGCTCGATTTGAAAAAATGCGTAGCGGTGAGTTTAAAGAGGGTGAAGCAGTTTTACGTGCCAAGATTGATATGGCAAGTACAAATGTACATATGCGTGATCCGATTTTATATCGCGTATTACATTCAGAGCATCACCAAACTGGCGATAAATGGAAAATCTACCCAATGTATGACTATGCTCATCCATTGTCTGATGCCATTGAAGGAATTACCCATTCGCTTTGTACATTAGAATTCCAAGATCACCGTCCGTTTTATGACTGGATTGTTGAAAAAGTAAAATCTAAAGCTGTTCCGCATCAGTATGAATCTTCACGTTTAAACGTGGATTACACCATCACATCAAAACGTAAATTACGTAAATTGGTGGAAGGTGCGTATGTAAATGGTTGGGATGATCCACGTATGCCAACCGTAGTCGGTATGCGCCGTCGTGGTTTTACTCCTGAAGGTTTACGTGATTTTTGTAAGCGTGTAGGCGTGTCAAAAACTGATGGTATTGTTGATGTTGCAATGCTTGAGTTCTGTATTCGTCAATCTTTAGAAAATACTGCTGCGCGTGGTATGGCTGTTTTAAGTCCACTTAAAGTGACTTTAACTAATTTACCTGAAGATATGGATCTTACGCATGCTCGCCATCCTAATGTTGATATGGGTGATCGTGTGATTCCTTTAACTAAGGAAATCTATATTGATCGTAAAGATTTTGAAGAAGTACCGCCAAAAGGCTTTAAACGTTTAATTCCTGACGGTGAAGTGCGTTTACGCCATGCTTACGTGATTAAATGTGATGAAGTTATTAAAGATGCAAATGGTGAAGTGATTGAATTGAAATGTTCAATTGACCCTGAAACTCTAGGAAAGAATCCGGAAGGCCGTAAAGTTAAAGGCGTGATTCACTGGGTATCTGCGACTAAAGGGATTCCTGCTGAAGTGCGTATTTACGATCGTTTATTTACTGAAGCCGCACCTGATGCAGACGATGACTTCTTGGCAAATCTTAATCCTGAATCATTGAAAGTGGTACAAGCTGTCATTGAGCCAGCTTTGGCACAAGCGAATCCTGAAGATCGTTTCCAATTTGAGCGTGAAGGCTATTTTGTCGCTGATCAATATGATCATTCGCCAGAGAAACCGGTTTTCAACCGTATTCTCGATTTAAAAGATAGCTTCAAGCCTGAGAAAAAGTAAGAGATTGATTATCTCTTACTTTTTCGCAAGACGAACAATATGTTGTGAGTAAAAAGCAGATATAAAAAAGCCCAACTCAGTTGGGCTTTTTTTTTAGATGTCTTCTCATATTTTCTTTTTCTTTATGATTAATATCCCTGGCAAATTAGCTTAGGTTGGATTAATCACATAAAAATAAAGAACCAAGATTATAAGGAGAATACATGAAAGCAATAAATAAGTATTGACCGTATTAAAGCTTTTAAGAAATTTCCAGATATCCATAGTAAATCAACGTATATTTTGTGTTACAAATTAATAATACACTGAAAATTTTATTAAATGTTTGTTAAAGGCGAATATAGCACTCTCTTTGTTTGAAAAATAAGCAAGCAATCATACCAAATGGTAAAATTTAATATTCGCGCACATTACAGTCTTTATAGTTTATCCACTATAACCAATTCTTTTTAAGAATCTTTGAATAACCTCAAATGCAGCATGTTCAAGTGCTTGAGCATATTGTAAGTTTTCTTCGCGAAGTTTCTGAATCGAAATCTTGGCATTACGAAGTTCACATGTATGGCCAATTAACCATTTCTCAAAATTTTCTTCTGTTGTTTCAATATGAAACTGCAATGCGAGAATATTATTTCCAACTTCAAATGCTTGATTGGTATAAATCTCTGAACTAGCTAATAACACCGCGTTTTCAGGGAGGTCGAAAGTATCGCCATGCCAATGTAGAACATGGACATTATTAAGCAAAGGAGATAACACCTGATTGGCACGTAGGCTTAAGCTCAGTGGTCCCCAACCAATTTCTTTTTGATGTCCTGCATATACTTTTGCGCCAAGCGCATGGGCAATCAGCTGCGCACCTAAGCAAATACCAAGTGTAGGTTTATCTGCTGCTAAACGTTGTTTGAGTAAAGCAATTTCATCTTTTAAAAATGGATAATCTTCAGTTTCATAAACCCCGATTGGACCACCTAAAATAATAATTAATCCATCGTGTGCAAAAGCAGCAGTTAAATCATCTACACCTGCTTCAAAATAACGGACGCGAAATCCGAGTTGATAAAAGACATCTTCTAATGAACCTAAGTCTTCGAAAGCAAGATGCTGAATGGCATAAATAGTTTTAGGGAAGGCGTTTGTTGTGTTCATACAAATGATTCATAGAAGATCAATAGGTGGAGTATAGCGATAAATATAAAGAAGAAAATATCTGTATAAATCGTCAATACCTGAAAATTGATATTTTTCGTTAAGATAATATTGTTATGCAAAGGATTATCTATTTTCCAATAAATCTCTTTGCATATTCCATTGCTTAAAATAATAGCTTTTGAGTTTCTTCAAAATCTATATTTGAAAGTTGATGCTCATCTTTTAGATTAACTCCTGAGAAACCAAGTTGTTTGGATTTTTTCATGAGTGCCATTAACCGTTGCACTGCAACTGGAATACTTAAGCCTGCTGAACGGACATTGGAAATACAATTACGTTTAGCATCGAGGCAGCCTGAATATGCATTCCATGTGTAGTAAATTCCCATACTATCAGGAGAGCTTAAACCAGGGCGCTCACCGATTAGCATCACAAGCATGGTTGCTTTAAAGATTTCTGCGACTTCATCGCCTAATGCAACCCGACTGCCTGTCGCAATTGTAATTGGTGCAAGGCTCCAGTTTTCTTGCTGAATTTGTTCATTCAGCATTGTAATGAATGAGATAGCATTCGCTTCAATCGCTCTTGCGGAGAGACCGTCACCGACCACAATACAAACATCATACTGTTGCGTGTTTTCTGCATACTTCTTAATTAAGGCTTCTTTTGATTGTTCTGAAAGCTGACGTCCTAAATCTGGACGTTTAAGATAAATTTCCTTATTAGGTGCATTACTTTGTACATGAAGACTTTGCAGCTGCCGTTGCGTTAATTGCTCCGAGAGGTAGGAAACATCCATCTCTTGATAAACCGCATCTTTTGCTTGCGCATGCGACAACTGGAACTCAAGTAAGGCACGTGTTGGAATGCTACAACCCGCACGGCCCAGAGCAATACGGGCATCAGTAAACTGTTTAAGTTTTTCCCACTGATCTTGATGGGTAGAGGATGGATATTCAATATCACGGTTCAGTTTCATGGCGTTCTCCCTAGTTCATGAGCAGACGAGAGAATTGGTCGGGCATGTGGTCTGCCCAACAGATTTGAGAGTTTTGTTGTTTAAAAATACCTTGCTGTTCAAGCCAAGCTGAAAACTCAGGAGCGGGTTTTAAACCGAGGAGTTGTCTTAAATAGAGGGCATCATGGAATGATGTTGTTTGATAGTTGAGCATGACATCGTCTGAACCCGGAATCCCCATTATAAAGTTAATGCCAGCGGCACCAAATAGAGTAAGGAGAACATCCATATCATTTTGGTCGGCATCAGCATGATTGGTATAGCAAATGTCGCAGCCCATTGGCACGCCAAGCAACTTACCGCAGAAGTGATCTTCTAGTCCCGCACGTATAATTTGTTTACCGTTAAAAAGGTATTCAGGACCAATAAAACCAACGACTGTATTCACTAAAAGCGGATTATATTTACGGGCGACTGCATAAGCGCGAGTTTCTAATGTTTGTTGGTCCACTCCGTGATGTGCATTGCTGGATAGGGCACTGCCTTGACCCGTTTCAAAGTACATGACGTTTTGTCCAATGGTTCCGCGCTTGAGTGCAAGTGTGGCTTCATATCCTTCTTGTAGTAAATCGAGTGAAATTCCAAATCCTTCGTTTGCTAGCTGGGTACCAGCGATTGATTGGAACATTAAATCAATTGGCACATTTTTTTCAGCAAGTTGAATGCCTGAGCTGATATGTGTGAGAACACAAGATTGTGTTGGAATCTGATATTCCTGAATGACATGATCAAGTAATTTTAGTAGCTCTGACAAATTATGAAGATTATCTGTGGCGGGGTTAATGCCAATTACGGCATCACCATTGCCATACATTAAACCATCTAAAATACTGGCAGAAATACCGAGCACATCATCGGTCGGGTGATTGGGTTGTAAACGGGTAGAAAGATGACCTTTTAAACCGATTGTGTTGCGAAATTGGGTGACCACTTCGCATTTGCTGGCGACATAAATCAAATCTTGATTGCGCATAATTTTGCTGACTGCAGCCACCATTTCTGGAGTTAAACCTGATGCTAAAGCTTTTAAGCTTTGAGCAGTGGCTTCTTCACCAAGTAACCAATTTCGAAAATCGCCTACTGTAAAGTGTGAAATAGGGGCAAAGGCTGCCAGATCATGTTCATCAATAATTAAACGGGTAATCTCATCAGTTTCATAATCGACCACAACCTCATTTAAAAAAGTTTTAAGCGGTACATCGGCCAAAGTCATTTGTGCCGCAACATGTTCGGTTGCATCTCTGGCAGCTACACCTGCTAACTCATCGCCTGAACGTAACGGTGTAGCTTTTGCCATCAAGGTCTTCAAGTCAGCAAAGTGATACTGTTGATTGGCGACAATATTGCGATAACTCATAGTTGAATCCTTTTTATAGTTCTTGTTCTGCGGCTTTAATATTTGCAAACTCTTCTTCTGGTGTACCTTTCACTAAATGATAACGGCTATAGAATAAAAAGTAAGCAATAAATACGATATAAATAGCGGCAGCAATAAACCAAACTTTCGGATTAACAACAAAGCCTGCGACCACAGCAGCGACTGCTAAAATCAGTGCAATGCTTGAAGTGAAGATTCCTCCAGGAGTTTTATAAGGACGAGGCATGTCGGGTTTAGATAGGCGTAGTTTGATGTGAGATAAAAGAATCAATACATAGGAAATGGTGGCACCAAAAACAGCGATTAAAATGAGTGAATCACCTTCTTTGGTGAGTGAAAGCAAGAACCCGATAATACCTGGAATAATAATTGCGAGATAAGGGGCTTTATTTTTATTGGTTAAAGAGAGTGAAGTAGGTAAGTAACCAGCACGAGAGAGTGCAAAAATTTGACGCGAATAGGCATAGATAATTGAAAAGAAACTCGCGATTAAACCTGCTAAACCAACAAAGTTAACAAAAGTCGCAAGCCAAGTATTAGTGCCATACACTTTAACCAGAGCATCGAAGAGGGGAGCGCCAGAGTTTTGTAAAGTACTTGCACCCGCTGCACCTGCACCTAAGAATAAAATGAGCATGGCAAAGGCCGTTAAGATGAGCATTGCTCCGATTAAACTGCGTGGCAGGGATTTTGCTGGATCTTTTGCTTCTTCGGCGGCTAATGGCACACCTTCAACTGCAAGGAAAAACCAGATTGCAAAGGGAACTGCGGCCCAGATGCCTAAATAGCCATGAGGTAGAAAACGACTTGCACCAGCTGCTGTGCCAACTGGAATATCAAATAAATTTTGTGCATTAAAGTGTGGAATCATTGCCATAATAAACACAACCAGGGCAACAGCAGCGACAAGCGTAATTGCGAACATGATTTTTAAGGCTTCGCCGGCACCTTTTAGATGTATGCCCATAAAAATGGCATAGCAGGCGAGGTAAATCACCCAGCCATTAATACCAAATAGAGATTCGCAATAACCGCCAATAAATACGGCAATCGCCGCAGGAGCAATTGCGTATTCAATTAAAATAGCTGTTCCTGTTAAATAGCCTCCAAAAGGACCAAAAGCAGCACGCGCAAAACTATAACCGCCGCCTGCTGTCGGCATCATGGTGGACATTTCTGACATAGAAAGACATAGACATAGGTACATGATTGCAGCGAGTGCAGTGGCAATAAACATCCCACCCCAACCACCTTGGGCTATGCCGAAGTTCCAGCCAGCAAAATCACCCGATATCACATAAGCTACGCCTAAACCAATCAGGAGTAACCAACCAACCGTACCTTGTTTGAGTTGACGCTGAGCAAAATATTCTGCTGACGAGACTTCTGTCTTTGAGGAAATAACGGAAGCTGTTTCTGGTTGATTCATACAATACTCCTGCGAGTGGGTTTGTATGAATCAATGCAAAAGCAATGCCTAAATGAAGCACTTTAGAGAGTAGATGGAGCTTTTTTATTCTAAATAATAAAAATTCAAGCTTAACAATCGGAAATAAAGAAGCCAGCAATCTAAATTACTGGCTTCTTATATAATTAATTATCTTACTTCTTTCTAGTGTTGATAGTTTGGTATCAACTTGGTGCGAAACTTAGAAGAAGCCCATTGGTTTAGTTGAATAACTCACTAACAAGTTTTTAGTTTGTTGATAATGATCTAGCATCATTTTATGGTTTTCACGGCCAATACCAGACTTCTTGTAGCCACCAAATGCAGCATGTGCAGGGTAGATGTTGTAGCAGTTTGTCCAAACACGGCCAGCTTCAATAGCACGACCTGCACGATACGAAATGTGAGCTGAACGTGACCATACACCTGCACCTAAACCATACATGGTGTCATTGGCAATTTTAATTGCATCGTCAAAGTCTTTGAATGTTGTCACAGCAAGTACAGGTCCAAAAATTTCTTCTTGGAAAACTTGCATGCCATTGTGACCTTTAAAAATAGTCGGATCGACATAGTAACCATCGCCTACTTCTTTACGGCCGCTACCGCCAAGTAATAGCTCTGCACCTTCTTCACGACCAGTGTTAATACAACGTAAGATTTTCTCTTGTTGTTGCAAAGATGCTTGTGCGCCAATCATCGTTTCAGTATCAAGTGGATGACCAGTTTTAATACGTTTTACACGCTCGACAGCCATCTCTAAGAACTGATCAGCAATGCTTTCTTGTACTAAAGCACGAGAAGGGCAAGTACATACTTCACCTTGGTTTAAGGCAAACATAGCAAAACCTTCAAGCGTTTTTTCTAAGAAGTCGTCTTCTTTATCCATGATATCTTCGAAGAAAAGGTTTGGTGACTTACCGCCAAGTTCTAAAGTGACTGGAATAATATTTTCAGTCGCATATTGCATTACCATTTGTCCAGTTTGGGTTGAACCTGTGAATGCGATTTTTGCAATACGTGGGTTGGTAGCTAACGGGCGGCCGACTTCTGAACCGAAACCATTGACAATATTAAGTACACCCGGCGGTAAAATGTCTTGGATGAGTTCAGCCACCAACAAAATACCCACTGGAGTTTGTTCAGCTGGCTTAATCACAACACAGTTACCTGCTGCTAAAGCAGGTGCAAGTTTCCATGCTGCCATCAAAATTGGGAAGTTCCATGGAATAATTTGACCAACTACACCGAGTGGTTCATGGAAATGATAAGCAATGGTATCTTCATCAATTTCAGAGATTCCGCCTTCTTGAGCACGAATACATCCAGCGAAATAACGGAAATGGTCGATCGCGAGCGGAAGGTCAGCTGCTAAAGTTTCACGAACTGCTTTACCGTTATCCCAAGTTTCTGCAACCGCAAGCATTTCAAGATTTGCTTCTAAACGATCGGCAATTTTTAAAAGTATATTTGAGCGTACTGTTGGTGATGCTTTATTCCATGTTGCTTTCGCTTTATGTGCTGCATCTAGAGCGAGTTCAATATCTTCGGCACTAGAGCGTGGAATACGTGTGAAAGCTTTTCCATCAACAGGAGATACATTATCAAAATATGCACCCTTTATAGGTGCCACCCATTCACCGCCAATAAAATTTTCATATTGTGATTTAAATTGAACTTTTGAGCCTGGTTGATTTGGATCGATATAGCGCATATAAATATTCCTTTGCTTTTTAGGACTAAAGACTAACAAGAACCCTGTCAGTAGGTACTTTCGTACTTTGTATAATTAGGATATAAAGAAGAAGGTTGGAGAAAGGTTGGAATAGAAATGTGGATATATAAGGAATTTACAAATGTTCACAAAAAAGGATTTATTGCAGCAACGGACGTTGATTGATCAACTGCGCACGCAAAATAGTCTCTCTCCTCAGAACGCTGCCAAACTCGGCCAAAGTATTGCAAGCTCGTGGGAACGATCGGCTTCTGCCGCGATTCCTAAAGAGCGTTTTGCTGCTCCATTAGTCGAGAAAAAAACTGCTTCACAAAATGCTTTAGATATGGCTTTAAGCCAATGTGCCGATGACTTACGTCATATTGCAGAGCAATCTTCAATGGTAATTGCTGTCGGTGATATTGGCAGTACGATTATCTGGACGGCACCAAGTGCTCAAATGCAAAGTGCTGCTGAGCGTGTACATTTCGTACAAGGTGGTCAGTGGCGTGAAGAATTTGTGGGCACCAATGCCTTGGCTTTATCTTTAAAAACTCAACAATCAAGCTGTGTTTTTTCAAATGAACATTATATGGAATCGATTCATGAGTGGGTTTGCTATGCCGCACCGATTATCGATCCATACTCAAAACAAACCCTTGGTGTCGTTGATTTATCAACCACTTGGAAGAACCATAATAGTTTAGGAATTCTGGCCGCTGAACGTTGTGCATCCATTATTCAGTCTGCTTTGTTAGAGCAGCAGCGCCAGCAATTACATATTCGTGCATTTTCGACACCGCAAGTTAAATTTAATGGCAAAAGTTTATTATTAACGCCGCGTCAAATTGAAATTTTAACCATATTGGCACTATGTCCGCATGGTTTAACTTTAGAGCATCTTTATCAGGCGCTCTATGGCGAACGTAAAGTAAGCATGGGCACACTTAAAGCTGAAATGTCTCAACTACGAGATATTTTGGGTGGTTTACTTGGTTCTCGTCCATATCGTTTACTTGTACATGTAGAGGCCGATTTTTTACAAGCGGAACAAGCACTCGATGCGGGATATGCGGCCTCTGCTTTAAAGCTTTACACAGGTGTATTTCTGGCAAAAACTGAAAGTCCGTTTTTGTGTGCATGGCGCGATTGCCTTGAGTCACGCTTGAGCGATGCGATTTTTAAAACTCAAGAAACAGATTTATTACTTAAGCATTTAGCTCATTTCCCTGAAGCAATTGATGCGGTAGAACGCCTTATGGAGCTCTTACCGAGTGAACATCCTGCGCATCAACTGCTGGTGAAATACCTTGACTCACCTAAGCTTAGTTAAGTAATTTTTTGATCCAGCCACTGGAACAATTGTTGATAGACTTGTTCTCGTACTGGCTGGGCCGAAAGGACTAAGTCATGTAATCCATTGTGAATAGAGACAACCGAGACATCACCTTTAATTTTTTTACCATGTTTTTCAATGTCATTAACATCTAAAATCACGTCACTTTGAGTTGCATCTGGTCCCCATTTTTTTGGGTTTTTAGTTTGATGCGAATGCATAATCAGTGCGGGAACGTTCAGTTTAACCCCACGGTGAATCTCTTTTTGTGCCGTATGAATCGCATGTACAAAGCTGAGCTGAACTGTAGGGGCAGAGGTTGGTTTCCAGTCAAGGTTAAACTCCCATTCACCTTTGAGCTGCTTGTGAAGACTGGTGGTGTACCATTTGTTTAATTGGCTTGGAAATTTAACTTTTGGTAGATATTTTCCTACTCGACTGAGCATTGGAATACCAAATTTCTTTTCAACTAGACTTAAATTAAAGTCGTAAAACGGACTATTTGCCCATAGCGCTTTAATAAGAGGATGATCTGGATGATGGGCAGCATAAAGCGTTGCTGTCAAACCACCAGTTGAATGCCCTGCGAGTAAAACCTGAGTGTGTTGCTCTTCGCCAATAATCTGTAATGCTTGAGTAATTTCGGCGTTGTATTCATTTAAATCAAGCACATTATAGAAAATTTGATGAGGCAGCTTTGAGCGGCCATATTTTCTTAAATCAAGTGCATAGAAGTCATAACCATGAGCATTGAATTGCTCAGCCATTTCGGTTTGAAAGAAATAATCTAAAAAACCATGAATATACAGCACGGCTTTTTGAGTAGATTGAGCGGCTTTTTTACGCACTAAGGTTGCTACAACTTTCCCTTCATAATCATCAGGAAAACTAAGTGTGAGCTGTTCGTAACCTGTGCCTAAAATATCTGGAACATAAGTTTGATTAGCTAAAGATGTATTCATTTTTATCGAGCTATTGTAATTAAGACATGCAGAGTATCCTTCAATGAAATGGGTGAATTGTCAATTAGGTTTGGAAAAGGTTGGAGTATAGATTCTAAAAAAAGGGAATACCGCTGGAGCTAAGTATTCCCCAAAAAAGTAAGTCAACGGTCGGAGGGATTTGACTTACTAGAGGGATATGCCATTACATCAGTATTAAAGTGCTGCTTTGAAAATCTCTACAACTTGTGCATGATTTGCTTTACGAGGGTTGGTGAGCATACATGCATCTTTTTGAGCATTATCGGCCATCACCGCAAGGTCTTCAGTTTTTACACCAAGCTCGGTTAAGCCAGATGGAATACCAATTGATGAAGACAGTTTACGAATGGCCTCAATTGCAGCATACGCAGCTTCCATCACTGTTAATCCGTGAGTTCTTACACCCATTAACTCTGCGATTTTTGCGTAACGATCTGGGCAAGCAATTAAGTTAAATTCACAAACGTGTGGTAACAAGATTGCATTACATACACCGTGCGGTAGGTTGTAGAAACCGCCTAACTGGTGCGCCATTGCGTGAACATAACCTAAAGATGCATTGTTAAATGCCATGCCAGCCAAATATTGTGCATAGCTCATCGCATCACGCGCTTCAATGTTTTCACCATTTGCGACAGCAGGTTGTAACCACTGGCTAATCATCGTAATCGCTTTTTCTGCACACGCATCAGTAATTGGGTTTGCCGCCGTAGAAACATATGCTTCAACTGCATGGGTTAATGCATCCATACCTGTTGCAGCGGTTAAACCAGCCGGTTTTGCAATCATGAGTTTCGGATCATCGATCGCGATAAGTGGAGTACAACGCCAGTCAACAATCGCCATTTTTACGTGAGTATCAGTATTGGTAATAATACAGAAACGAGTCATTTCAGATGCCGTACCAGCCGTTGTATTCACTGCAATCAATGGCGTCATTGGTACTTTACTTTTATCGATGCCTTCGTAGTCACGAATATGACCACCACCCGCAGTGACTAAACCAATCCCTTTTGCACAGTCGTGAGATGAACCGCCACCTAAAGACACAATAAAGTCACAGCCATTGTCGTTATAGGCATTTACGCCATTATGAACATTAATATCGGTTGGGTTAGGTTCTGCGCCTGGGAATATATGGCTTGCAACGCCTGCTTCAGTTAAATAGTTTGCGATAAGATCTGCAACACCAAATTTAAATAAGCCTTCATCGGTCACAATTAATGCTTTTTTTGCGCCGAGGTTTTGTGCCTTTGTACCAATTTCTTTAGCACATCCTGGTCCAAAGAGTGATACGCATGGAATATAAAAACCGTTTGTTTGATCTGCAATATTTTTAAAAGCCATGGAGTGATTCCTTCTTCCATAAATCCATTGTTTGTTATTACAGGTGAGCCTCACCATGGCCTTAGTATTGTGATGTGAAGTTTATTTTCCTACCTACCAAAAACCTACCAAATATTATTTTGTTTTTAATTATTGATTTATATGTGCTTTTTAGAAAGTTTGGCACATTCATTTAAATTTTTCGGGAAAATCGTTAAGCTATGGGCTGTTGAAGATGTACATATGAGATTATGAAACAGGAAACTGCGCTTAAACTGCTTAAAGCAGGTGAAAATGTCTTTTTAACCGGTTCGGCTGGTGCAGGGAAAACCTATACACTTAATCAGTACATCCAATACTTAAAAGCACGTAAAGTGCCTGTGGCAATTACGGCATCTACAGGTATTGCAGCAACACATATGAACGGTATGACCATTCATACCTGGGCTGGCATTGGCATTAAAGATCTGTTAACTGACGACGATCTAAAACGCATGAAAGAGCGTAAATATCTCAAGGAACACCTTGAAAATGCGCAAGTTCTTGTAATTGATGAAATCTCGATGCTACATGCGAAGCAGCTCAATCTGGTCAATCAAGTCCTAAAATATTTTAAAGAAAGCGACGAAGCATTCGGTGGTATTCAAGTCATTGTGGCTGGAGATTTCTTCCAGTTGCCGCCTGTAGGACGTAATGGTGAAGCCAATCGTGACAAGTTCTGCTTTATGTCAGATGCATGGGTCGAAGCCAAATTCCGCGTATGTTATTTAACAGAACAACACCGTCAAGATGATGAAATTCTGAATCAGATTTTAAACGCTATTCGCGCGCAAAATATTCAAGCAGATCATTTGCAAGCACTGCGTCAATCACGAGCACATGATATTGGTGAGACCTTTACTCGTCTTTATACACACAATATGGATGTCGATAACATCAACTATCAGCACTTAAATGAAATTGATAATGAAGGGCATCAATTCAATGCTGTTTTAGATGGTAATGAAAAGTTATTAGAAACTTTAAAATCTTCAGTGCGTGCGCCAGAAGAACTCACACTTAAAAAGCATGCCAAAGTCATGTTTGTAAAAAATAACTTTGATATGGGCTATATCAACGGAAGTTTGGGTGAAGTCATCGGCTTTGAGGAAGATGACGAAAATGGCTTACTGCCGAAAGTAAAACTGACTGATGGCACGACTTTGCTGGTTGCTCCTGAAACTTGGTCCGTTGAAAATGAAGCAGGCAAAGTGATTGCAAGTTTTCAGCAAATTCCGCTTCGTTTAGCGTGGGCGATTACTATTCATAAAAGCCAAGGGATGACTTTAGAAGCCGCTGAAATTAACCTCATGAACACCTTTGAAAAAGGTCAGGGTTATGTTGCATTGTCGCGCTTAAAATCTTTAACTGGGTTAAAGCTATTAGGGATTAACGAGCAAGCTTTAGAGTTAGATAGTTTAGCTGTCAAAGCCGATCGCCGTTTCCAAGAGCTTTCAAAAGAAGCCGAAGATAACTTTGCAGATGTAGATTTAACGGCTCAACATAAAGCATTTATTCGTCACTGTGGCGGCACGTTGAATGAAACTGAGATTTCTCGTAATGAGAAGAAACTCGCAAAAGGTGGCAAGCAAAATTATGCTACGGCAACTTTAGATGAGACACGTGTGCTGTTTGAAGAAGGCTATGAGATTGAAGACATCGCGCATGAACGTGGTTTAACCCCAGCGACGATTATTAATCATTTGGCTCGACTGCATAAAGAGCAAAAGCTGGATATTTCGGTTGCCCATCCGGGTGAAGAGGTGGTCGAAGAAATTCGTAAAATTTATAAGAAGCTGAAAAAGCGTCAAAATCCAGATCATTTTTCTGATGATGGTTCGATCAAACTAAGACCAATTGTTGAAGCAACCAGCCCTCGAATGGGATATGATCAGGTCCGATTAGCTTTATTATTTATTGAATAAAGTTTAATTCGCTTAATGACTTATTATATAAATTGAGGTGGCTATGCCGCACGTTGTAGTTGATTATTCAGAAAATTTAACTGGATTAAACGCAAAACAATTACTTGAAGAAATTAATACCACACTGATTGAAACAGAGCTATTTAGTCCAGAAGACATTAAAAGCCGTGCGCGTAAAGATGATGTTTTCCTCATAGGTTTGGGAGCTGATCAAGCCTATATTCATGTAAAAGCCTACATTTTGTCGGGAAGAACGGCTGAACAAAAACAGCTTATGGGTGAGCAGTTATTAGCGGCGCTTAGTAATAAAAAATATCTACAACAAGAGTTTAATAAAGAAATTCAATTGTGCGTTGAGCTTGTCGATATGCCAAGAGAAGATTATTTCAAGCAAGTTGTATAACACTAAAAAGCGCAATTTCGATCAAGAATAGCGATTAGCACTATGTAAAAGTAGTGCTATCGAATGAACAGAAATCTACTTACTTTTAAAGTGAGTCTAGCGTGATACAGGTATAACCTAGATTATGCCTGTATCTCTAAAAGCTTAATATCTGCATATTGCTCAATCAAGTTGTCATCTAGCATGTGGATGTAATCCATAAAGATGGTGCTAAAACTTCCCATAGTTTGCGCTTGATTTGCAGCAAGTTTACCCGCAATCGCAAAATGAACATGAGCAGAAAGAGCAGCAATTGTTGGTGTCGTCACAGCACTATATGCTGCGATTAGCGCACCCAAAGCACAACCAGTTGCTGTGATTTTGGGCTGTAAAGGACTTCCGCCGTTTACTTGAATCACAATGTCTAATTCTTTAGACAAAATATAATCTGACTCACCTGAAATAGCGATACAGTCCGTATGTGCTAATAGTGCATAAGCCTGTTGATAGGCTTGATCACTGCTTAAAGTACTATCCACACCTTTAGATTGAACTTGGTTGCCTGCAAGTGTACTAATTTCTGAAGCATTACCACGAATAATGCTTGGCTTGAACTGTAAAAGCTCGTCTGTCATTTGACTACGCCAAGCTAAAATTGGTCCATAGCCGACTGGATCAAGCACCCATGGAATGCCATTGAGCTGTGCAGTCTTGGCAGATATTTGCATGGCTTGCATTTGCTCTGAAGTAGGTGTGCCCAAATTAATGCTTAAAGCCGATGAAATTTTGGTAAAACTTTCTGCTTCATAAGGATTATCAATCATGGCAGGTGAAGCACCAGAAGCAAGTAAAACATTGGCTGTATAGTTGGCCGCGACGCTATTGGTAATGCATTGCACAAGAGGCGTCTTTGCCTGCATGTTTTGCCAAGCGTCAATTACCTGCTCAATCAAAGTCGATGCTGATGTCATGTTATTATCCTTATTAAGCCAAAGTGGTTGTAGATTTAGTGAGTAAAATAATGATCTTGATGCTTACATCTTTGGCAAATCAAAGAAACATAATCTGCCGCATCATAATCAACACTTAAATCGTTTGAACCACAATGCATACAACGTTTAACTGAATAAAAGTTTAATCGAGGTTCAATTTTTCGCCATGCTTTCCAGACAGGTTGTACAAAGATCTGTTCGTCGTAACCTAAGAAGCGGTTAAGTAAAATATAACTCATTTTACTGTAGGGAATATTGTGAGGACGAGGCAACATTGAGGTTTCCCACTTTTCAGCTAAGGCTCTCTCGCGATATTGCTCTAAGGTTTTCTTTAACAAATTGGTGTTAATAAATTTTTCATTACGCGGCTGTAGGGCTTTCTGTTTATAAAGATATTCGAGCGCGGTTTGAATTAAATAATAAATCTGACCAATTGCCAATGAATCCATTAAACGATAGCAAAAAGTTTGAAAATTAGAGCTTCCTGCAATTTGAATGCCCCAAGTTCGGCAATAGAACTGCATAAACTGAATAATCTCTTGATAGAGCACCTGAAAAAGTACGTCTTTTACTTCATCGGCACTACGAAACGGAATACCAAGACTTAAATTTTCATAAAACCAGTGGCGTAGTTGCTGAGCTACACTAAATAAACTTGGGTCACTATAACCGTCCAAGCGAATATTTAAATAAAAGCACTGAGGTTCATCAGCTTGATCTTGGGCGTTTAAAATTCCATCTTTATGGAGTTGTTTAATCAGATAGTTTTGAAAAATCCAGTTCGGGGTAATAGAATGATATTTAATTTTGTCCCAGTGAATATATTCGTCATGAGCAACATCGTCTCGTGCATAGTCGTCGAGCAGGCTGAGTAAAAAAAGTTTATGCAAAAAACTGAGCTGTTCCAGACTACGTTGAGGTTGCTCTTTTGACTTAAACTGGCGTTGTTCTTGTAGGCGTGTTTGCTGTAAAAGCTTTTTCCGTTGTTTTGTGCATGTTTCACAATGACAAGTCATTTTCGTATCTTTAAATACACGGTGCTGACAATGACTGCATTCATGAAACTGAATGTCTTGCTCAAATTGCTCGGCATCTACCCAGTACATTGAAGCTTGGCAGAGAGGACAATGGCTACTTTCATCTAGCTGTTTCTGTAGAATTTGTAAGGCCATTTCGCTCCGAATGCATAAATTAGTCAGGATAGAGCTATTATACACAGCCACATTGCCGATAGCTGAGATTGTCTTTTTGTTTGGTGCAAAATAGAAAACCTAAAATCTTTATTTTGATTTTAGGTTTTCATAACAGACTAAAAGTTAAGATTAAACAGGGCACGGCAAGCTCTCATCATTCTGTCCAAGCTTTTTGGCATTAATAAGTGCCTGCACTTTTTTACTTGGTAATTTTACTTTACCTAAAGCGTCGTAAGTATTGACGATAGAAGTTACCTCCTGAGCAGTCATTGAAATACCTTCTGCAGATAAAAACACCGCAATCACATGGTGATCGAGACCTGCTGCGTTTAGATCATGAATCGCTTTAATATTTTCTAAACGATGAAAATGTGCTTTTAATTCCATACTGACACCTCTTGTTCTGATTGAAATATTTATATTGGTGTATTAGTGAAGGCAAGAACCATGCCCAAAATGTAAGCTGACTCTAAAAAATGTTAAAAGCTGAAGTTGTTTTATTTTTATTGTATAGATTGATTATATAAGCAACGATTATCGTAAATTTGGTCTAATCTGTGCTAATAAAAGACGATTCTAATTTGAAATGTATAAATGAAGTCCCATTAATTTTATAAAGGTAAACAAACACGGTATGTATGAATGTGTATGATCAAGTTCATAAAATTCGTACTACGGTTTCCGAAAAGTATATAAGGAATAAAGATGAATATTGCGGCGCAGCCTCCAGTTCAGGCAGATCAAACAGTTTATTTAAAAGATTATCAAAAACCTTCATTCTTGGTTGAATCCATTAATCTTGATATTCAAGTATATGACGATAAAACAATTGTTGATTCAACATTAGTCATGAAGCGTCAAACTGCTGGAGACTTGGTATTATTAGGTCGTGATCTTGAGTTGCAATCTATTCAGCTCAATGGTCAAGATCTTAATCCTGCACAATATTCACTCGATAGTGAACAACTGGTGATCACTGATGCACCAGATGAAGTCATTTTACAAACTCAAGTGATTATTCATCCTGAAACCAACACTCAGCTTGAAGGTTTGTATAAAGCAGATGAGTTGTTTGTAACCCAGAATGAACCTGAAGGCTTCCGCAAAATCACGTTCTATCCAGACCGTCCAGATGTACTTTCAGTCTTTACGACACGTGTAGAAGCCGACAAAAAATATCCAGTGTTACTTGCCAATGGTAATTTGCTTGAAACAGGTGAGGTAGGTGAAAACCGCCACTTTGCGATCTGGCAAGACCCGACTAAAAAACCAAGCTACTTGTTTGCTTGTGTTATTGGTGATTTAGCTGTTCTTAAAGACCGCTATACGACGTCTGAAGGGCGCGATGTTGCTTTAGAAATCTATGCAATCGAGAAAGACATTCCAAAATGCCATATCGCAATGGAAGCATTAAAGCATTCAATGCGTTGGGATGAAGAACACTACGGTCGTGCTTATGACCTCGATAACTATATGATTGTTGCTGTTAGCCAGTTCAACATGGGTGCCATGGAAAATAAAGGTTTAAACATCTTTAATACCTCATGCGTGCTTGCCGATGAAGAGTACACAACTGATGCAGCCATTATGCGAGTACAGTCTGTGATTGCGCATGAATATTTCCATAACTGGACAGGTAACCGTATTACTTGCCGTGACTGGTTCCAGCTGTGCTTAAAAGAAGGTTTAACGGTTTTCCGTGACCAGTCTTTCTCTGAAGATTTACAATCTGCTGCAGTTCAACGTATTGATGATGTCGCTGTACTTAAATCGCATCAATTCCCTGAAGATGCTGGTCCATTGTCGCATCCACCACGCCCAGATCACTTTGTAGAAATTAATAACTTCTATACAGCGACAGTCTATGAAAAAGGTGCGGAAATTAACCGCATGATGTCGACCTTACTCGGTAAAGAAAAATACCGTCAAGGAACCGATGAATATTTCCGCCGTCATGATGGACAAGCCGTAACAGTAGAAGACTGGGTTGCTGCATTATCTGCGGGTTCAGGTGTTGATTTATCTGCATTCTTAACTTGGTATAACCAACCAGGTACGCCAAAGCTTGAAGCAAAAGGTGAGTACGATGCAACAGCACAAACTTACCGTTTAAGCTTTAAACAAAGCCTAAAAGCGCATCCGAAATATCCAAACTTAAAAGCTGTTCCAATTCCTGTTGCTTTAGCGCTTTTTAACGCTCAAACAGGGGAACAATATACATTGCACAGTAACAGTCTATTCGTAAATGATGTTAAAGATGGCGTGTACTTGTTTGATCAAGATGAGGCAACTATTGAGTTTACAGGGGTAACTGAGCAACCTGTTGTTTCACTACTACGTAATTTCTCTGCACCTGTAAATCTTGTATTTGATTACAGTGATGAAGAATTAGCATTCTTAATTCAACACGAAACCAACGGCTTTAACCAATGGCAAGCAACGCAAACCTTGCTTGAGCGTATTTTGCTAGAAGACCATTCTGCAGATGCATACATTCAAGCTATTCAAAGTACTTTGCCTGAGTTGGTTGGTCGCGACCCGCTTTTAGCATCACGTTTGTTTGATGTACCAAGTGAAGGTTATTTGGGTAGTCGTATTGATCAGAACTATGTACCAGCCGATATTCATGTAAAACGTGAAGCTTTACTGAATCGTTTGGCACAAGAGTTGGGTGCGTTTTGGAAAGATACCTACCTTACACTTGACCCAGATTTGCAAAAAGAATTCTCTTTAGCGATGGGTGTTCGTGCATTAAAAAATATCATGCTGCTGATGATGGCTCGTCAAGGCGATCAAAGTGCATTTGAATTAGCGCATGTTCAATACCAAAACACAGGCAATATGTCTGAGCGTTTAGGTGCGCTACGTGTATTGGTTTGGCAAAACGCACCTCAAGCTCAAGAGGCACTTGCTGATTTCTATGATCGCTTTAAAGATGAAGCCTTGTCTTTAGACCAGTGGTTTATGATTCAGGCTGCAAACCCAAATGCGACAACAGAAACAATCGAGTACTTAACTCAACATCCTGACTATGATTTAACAACTCCAAATCGTATTCGTGCGGTAAGTGGTGGCTTGTCAAATAATCCTGAAAATACTTGGGGCTTTGGTGTCGCTCACTTTATTAATCTTGCAGAATATCTTGACGAGAAAAACCCGATTTTAGGTTCACGTCTGTTACAGGTGTTATCTCGCTGGTATACGCTTGCAGAGCCTCAGCGAACACAAGTTCAACAAGCTTTAAAAGCATTGCAGCCTAAAGTGAAATCGAAAAATGTTTCTGAAACCTTAAATAGTATGCTGAGCGTTTAATTATTTAAAATTACTAAATAAAGGTCTCTAAAGAGGCCTTTATTTTTTATATCTCATAGCTCTTCAAGTTTTAAAATAAATAAAACTATCCTTGTTATAGTTCATCTGTAGATCAAGTTTTATCATTTTATTTTCATATAAATTATAATCTTGAATACTTTGTTGGAGATAAACTTTTAAGTAATAATATAAAATTACTATTAAAAGTATAGTCAGGAAATAACTAAGTACTTATGTAAATAGAATTTAATTTCATAAAGTTTGATAATTTTTTGACATATTTATTTAAATTTAAATAAATAATTTTTTTTAAAATTTTATTAAATTTATTTAAATCAAAAACTTAAATTTTATAATTATTGTTTTTTTGTATCCGTAAGATAGGTTTAGGTAAATTTGTTTTATTGATTAGAAATTAAAATAATAACGTGAACATGCATTTTATTTATTTTTATGTATTATGTTGGAAAGTAGGATAAAAAAATAAGCTTTAAAAGAGCAGTCAAATAAAAATGATTGTAAGAATAAGGGTTAAATTTTTTATATCTATTAATTCGACAATTTAGTTTAAAAGGTTTTGGCCATGAAAAAGACTTTTATTTATTTATCAGCAGTTGTTGCAGGAGTATTTTCTCTTAATGCAGCAAATGCAGCTACAGCAACAGGTACATTAACTGTTAGAGCAGCAGTAACGAATAGTTGTGTATTGAATACCTCTGCAACTGGCACGACAACAAATGCCGTTTTAGATTTTGGTACATTAAGTTCACTTGCTGGCAATGTTGATGCAGATACCACAACAACTGGTGGTACCTCAATTAAAGTCCTTTGTAATAATACTGTGCCATGGACTTTGTCATTTGATGGTGGTCAGAATGTTTTATCAACCCAACGTCGCATGATCGGCGGGGCGACTAGCAACGAATATATTCCTTACAACCTTTTCTCTGACACAGGACGTGCCACAGCAATTGGTATTGCAACGACTGCCTACAGTGGAACCGGAACGGGTAATGTTCAAACTGTAAATGTATATGGTCGTATTCCTGCAGGAACAACTTTACCAAGTGCAGGTAGCTATGTTGACAGTGTGACTGTAACGGTAACTTATTAATTTGCATAAATTAGAATTACGTTAGCCCTTTTGAAAGGGCTAATACATTAAAAATGTATATTTGAGCAAATCATGAAAAAAAATATTTTTATTATTACGGGATTATTCTTATCTTTATCTAGCTCTATTAACGCCGCAACAATCCGTCTTTCACCTGTAAATGTAGAAATATTAAGTAATCAAAATGCTGCTTCAATTAGTTTATATAACCAGTCAAATGAAAGTGCTGATTTGCAGGTGCGTGTATTTGAATGGAGACAAAATGCTGGTCAAGATCAGTTAATCCCTACGGATGAAATTGTAGTTAGTCCACCATTTTTAAAACTACAACCTAGTGACTCTTATAACTTACGGGTAGTTAGAATTAACCCAGAACCTATTTCGGGTGAAAAAACTTATCGTATTATAATTGATGAGTTACCAAAACCAATTGATAGCCGTAAAGCAGCTCAGGGAGTAAATGTATTACTTCGCTCATCATTACCTGTATTTGTTGTCAATAAAGATGCAATTACCAAACTGAGTTGGAAAATTGATGTTAACCAGAACACACCTTCTTTAAATATTAGCAATATAGGTAACCGACATGCGTTGTTAAATACTTTAACGCTTGTAGATACAACAGCGAATAAAAGTTATCCCATTAAAGTAAATACTGTGAATGGTTATATTCTTGCGGAGAAGTCGAAAAGTTACTCGATTAGTAACTTTACCTATCAACCAAATCATAAATACAGCGTATCTCTAACAGTTAATGGTAAGAAAACCACACTTTAAGAGGCTTATATGAAATACATTATAGGTGTCTTATGTGTTGCGTATTTTCCTACGTATTCTTTTGCCGAACAGTTACTAGATTATACGAATACTGCAGTTCCGAGTGTTCCTAAATCTGTTGGTAACGATAATAAATATAAACACGTAGGAACGAATGAGCAGGAGCAAGATCTTAATTTCATTCATCTATTTTTAAATATTTCGATTAACTCAAATGCTTCTGAAGATTTGGTTGCTGTAAAGCAATCTAAGGATGGAAAACTATATATTCGTTCTAGTGCCTTAAAAACTTTAAGACTAAAAATGGATGAACATATCCCAGATAACCAGTGGGTATGTATCAACGATCTAAACGGAATCCAGTTTAAATATCTCGAGAATGAGCAGTCTTTAAACCTAAATGTTCCATCGGATATGTTGACAGGCTATGCAGTGGACCTCAATGGTCAGCAGGTCACTAGCCCACATTTGCTAAAGATGAAACCCTTAAATGCAGCCATTCTGAATTACAGTCTGTATAACACCATAACCAATGATGAGAATGTTTTCTCAGGTACGGCAGAAGGGATCTTTAACAGTGCAATCGGTAACTTTTCTTCAGGCGTTTTATATAACGGTAGTAATGAAAATAGTTATAGCCATGAAAAGTGGGTACGACTGGAAAGTAAGTGGCAATATGTCGACCCTGAAAAGATCAGGATATATACCCTAGGGGATTTTATTTCTAATAGCCCAGACTGGGGCAGTAGTGTCCGTCTTGCCGGTTTTCAGTGGTCGAGTGCTTATAGTCAACGCGGTGATATTGTCACTTCGGCACTCCCGCAATTCTCAGGCTCGGCAGCACTGCCTTCAACGCTAGATTTATATGTCAATCAGCAAAAGATTTATTCGGGGTTAGTGCCATCAGGTCCATTTGATATTAAACAGCTCCCGTTTATTTCGGGAAATGAAGTCACACTGGTGACTACCGATGCAACGGGACAGCAGAGCATTACCAAAAAGCCGTACTATTTTTCATCGAAGATTCTGGCAAAAGGCATAAATGAGTTTTCAGTAGATGTGGGTATGCCACGCTACAACTATGGGCTTTATTCAAATGATTATGATGATGTCACTTTTGCCTCAGGTGCGATCCGATATGGCTACAACAATTCACTGACCTTAAGTGGCGGTGCAGAGGCTTCAACAGATGGTCTGTCGAATCTCGGCACAGGATTTGCCAAGAATGTTTTGGGTATTGGCGTGATCAATGCTGACATTGCAGCGAGCCAATATAAAGATGAAAACGGCTATTCTGCCTTGCTGGGTTTAGAAGGACGCATCAGTAAAAATATTTCATTTAACACCAGTTACCGCAAAGTATTTGATAACTATTTTGACCTTGCCCGTGTATCTCAAGTGAGATATTTAAAAGATAACCAGATCAATGCCGAGTCACAGAACTACCTGAACTACAGCGCATTGGCAGATGAGATTTTCAGGGCAGGGATTAACTATAACTTTTATGCAGGCTATGGGGTTTATCTGGGTTATAACCAGATTAAATATAGTGACAACTCTTACAAGTTACTGTCTAGCAATTTAAGTGGAAGTCTGGACAAGAACTGGGGCTTTTATGCGTCAGCTTATAAAGATTATGAAAACCATAAGGACTATGGCATTTATTTTGCGCTGCGATATACCCCGTCCAGTAGAGTGAATGCGATCACGAGTGTATCTAGTGACAGCGGTAGCCTACGGTACCGCCAAGAAATATTCGGTTTGTCAGAACCCCAAATTGGTTCATTTGGCTGGGGTGGCTATGTTGAGCGAGATCAGGATGCAAAAGAAAACAATGCATCGGTCTATGCATCTTACCGAGCACGAGCAGCTTACCTGACGGGACGTTATAACCGATTTGGCGACAACGATCAGGTTGCACTTTCGGCGACAGGATCATTGGTTGCGGCGGCGGGACGTATCTTTGCGGCCAATGAAATTGGAGAGGGCTATGCGGTTGTAACTAATGCCGGGCCACAAAGCCAAATT